>NZ_JBHVRK010000004.1:447783-461448 GCF_042885845.1 Kitasatospora sp. NPDC058032
TAAAACGCCCTTGGGCGCGGCCGCTTGGGGTGGGGGTCACCCGGGGGGGGCCGCCGCCGGGGCGGGCGCCCCCCCCACCGGTGCTGGGGTCAGGAGGCCGAGCCGCCGCTCTTGCGGCGCAGGCCGAGGACGCCGACGGCGGTGCCGAGCACGCCGACCACGATGCCGACGACGCCGAGCACCCGGGCGGTGGAGTCGCTCGCCTTGTCGTCGGAGGCGGCCTTGTCGCCGGTGGCGGCGTCGCCGTGGGCGGTGTGGGTGTCGGCGGCGGCCGACGGGGAGGCGGTGGCGGTCACGCCGTGGCCGTCACCGGCGGCGGCCTTGGTCAGCTTCAGCACCGGGGCGGGCTTGGCCGGCTCCGGCTGGCCGTCCTTGGCCTCGTCGATCCAGCGCACGACGTCGCCGTTGTCGTAGCTCTGCAGCGTCTTGAAGACGAGGGTGTCGGCGTCGGTCGGCAGCGGGCCGAGCGAGACGCGGAACTCCTGGAACTGGCCGGGGGCGATCTTCACCCCGGCGTCGGCGGTCCAGGTGATCTTGGAGACGGCCTCGTTGACGTCGTTGCCGTGCACCTTGAGCGGCTTGTCCAGCTTGGCCTTCTCGACGGTGGCGGTCCAGCCCGGCAGCGGCTGGGTGCGGACGGAGGCCAGCGGGTGGTCCAGCGGGAGGTTGACCTCCAGCTTCACGGTGCCGGCGGCGTCGTTCTCGTTCGGCACCCGGAAGTCGACGGCGGTGTAACCGCCCTGGTCGGCGCTGCCCGGGTTCACGGTGACGTGCGCGGAGGCGGGGCCGGCCAGCGCCACCACGGCGGCGGCAGCGGCGAGGGCGACGGCGGCGGTACGGCGGGGGGAAAGGGAACGCATGGGGTTCGTGGTCTCCGTTCGGAGGCTCGGCGGGCAGGCCCGCTCCCGGGCACGGGAGGACCCGTGCCGCGGCGGGGCCGCGCGGCGTGGGGAAGAGGTGGGGGAGGGCCGCAGGACCGCGCGAGTCGGGCGGATACGGCTCGGCTGCGCGTACACCCGTCCGACCTCGGGCCGGAACCGGTGGGGGACCGGGGGCGCCGTGGACGCGGATCAGTACGCGAGGGCCCCGAGCGGCGGCCCGCGCCGCACCACGCTGTGCCGCAGCGCGGCACCGGCCGGCAGCGGGTCGTCCCCGCCCCGGCGGGTGGACCGCCGGACCGGGCCGGCGGGCAGGCCGAACAGGCCGCGCAGCAGCACCGCGGCCAGGGCGCACGCGGTGTGCAGCGGCGCCGCCGTGCGGGCGTGCGCGGCCGACGCGGCGATCCGCACCAGCCGCCAGAGCGCCGCCTCGCCGCGCCGCAGCCACCAGCCGGCCACCAGGGCCGCGGCCAGGTGGGCCGCCAGCATCGTCGGTGTCATCCCGAGCACCCCGCCCTGCCACCACGGCACGGTCGCGTACGCGTGCGGGTCCAGGCCCGCCCCGGCGACCAGCTGCTCGGCGGTGGGGCTGCCGGGCAGGCCGGCCAGGGTGCCGGGCCGGCCCTCGTTGCAGACCAGCCGGCCGGCCACCTGCGGCAGGGTCAGCGGGCCGGAGCCCGGCGGACCGCCGTGGTGCGAACCGGCCGCGCCGGAAGCCGCGTGGCCGGCGAAGGAGTGGAAGAGGCAGTGCAGCCCGAACTGGCCCGCCGCCAGCGCCCCGGCGATCGCGCCGAGCGAGCGCTCCCGCCCGCCGAAGGCGGCGGCGAGCACCAGGGTGGCGGCGAAACCGGTCGCGAGTGCGGGAAGGGCGACGTCCCCGCCGCCCGCCAGCGCGTGCCCGGCGGCCGCTATCAGCGTGCACACCAGGGCGAACGGGACGGCCCTGGCAAGCCGCAGGTCCCAGGCGGCGGCCCCCACCGGCGCGTCCGGTGCGGGGGCGCCCGGGTGCGGGGCGGCGGCTGGGGCAGTCATGGCCGGGCCATCATCTCATCGCCTACCCCCGTCGGATCGGCAGGGTGGGAAATCCCTACGAATGCCCCGATCGGCTCCGCACGCCACCCCGCGCGCCACCCCGCGCACCCCTCGGGCACGCGCCGCCCGGCACATGCCCGTCCCCCCGTCCATCCGCCGAACGGGCGGTAGCGGACCCCGGGCACGGTTCACCTGCGCACCGTCCGGAGATACCTCGTTATATGTGGAGCCGCAGCCAGGAGGGACCTCCCGTGGACATCTGGTGGACTCTGCACCTCAAGCGCGACCCGGCCAGCGTGCCGTTGGCCCGCCGCATACTGCTGGGCGCGATGGCGACCGCGGGCGTCGATCCGCAGATCGCCCACGACCTCGGCGTCGCCCTCAGCGAGGCCTGCGCCAACGCCGTCGAGCACGGCGCGGGCGGGCGGCCCGACGACGGCTACCAGGTCACCGCGTCGATCAGCGGCGACCTGCTGCGGATCGAGGTGACCGACTCGGGACCAGGCCTGCCCGGCCCCGCGGCCCCGGCGGCGCGCCGTCCGGCCCCCGCCCCGGCACCGCCGACGGCCCGCCCGGCCGGGCGCCCGCAGCCGCGCCCGCGCTCCCGGCACGGCCGCGCCACCGTCCCCGGCCCGCTGCTCACCACCCACCGCCCGCGCCGCGACGGCCGCCCGTACGACACCCACGTCCTGCCGCCGGCCGCCGCCCCGGCGCCACTGCCCCTGCTGCGGCCCCTGGACCTCGACGGCCTCCCCGACCTCACCGCCGAGTCCGGCCGCGGCCTCTTCCTCATCCACGCCCTCACCGACCACGTCCAGCTCCGCAACCACCCGCTGCGCGGCGCGATCGTCAGCTTCGACAAGATCCTCAAGTGGCAGGACGACGCCCTGCTCCCCCGGGCGTCCTGACGGGTCCGCCCCGGCCCGCGGGGGCGGGGCGGGGCGGGTGGGCCGGGGGTGGTGGGGGTCAGTCGCGGGTGGGCTTGCGGCGGCGGGCGACCAGCAGGGCGGCGGTGCCGAGGAGGACGGCGGCGCCGCCGGTGATGGCGATCGGCGTGGTGGCGCTGCTCGCGCCGGTGTCGGCGAGGCGGGTGCCGGTCGAGCCGCCGGTGGTGCCGGCCGGGCGGACGGTGGCGCTCGGCGAGGGCGAGCTGCTCGCGGTCGGGGCGGCGGTGGCGGTGGCGGTCGGCGTGGCGGACGCGGTCGAGGTCGGCGTGGTGGTGGCCGAGGGGGACGACGTGGCCGGGGCCTTGTCGACGGCCTTGATGGTGGAGGAGTACGCGCCGATCAGCCGGTTGCAGGTGTACTTGACGTTCTGCGGGCCCACTCCGTACGGGAGAACCTCGGAGGCGCCGTCGAGGGAGAGGTAGAACTCCTGCCACGGCGAGTCGGTGACGGAGAGCCGGATCGTCGCCGTGATCATCTCGTTCGGCTTGACCTGGAAGGAGCCGAGGGACACCGAGCCGTGGTCGGTCGTCGCGTCGGCCGGCTTCCAGGCGCCGTTCTGGACCTTGACCTCGGACTTGGGCTTCCAGAGCCCCTTGTTGGAGTCGATCTTGTAGGTGAGCTCGAAGTCCGTCAGCGTGGTCGAGCTGGTGTTCTGGAAGGAGACGGCGATCTCCTGCGCCGTGCCGTCCTTCACGAGCGTGAACTCGGCGGGACTGACGTGGACCGGCATCTTGACGTCGCGCTGGTACATGCAGCCGGACGGCAGCGTCGGCGTGGCGGACGGGGTCGCGGTCGGCGTGGCCGTGCCGGTGGCCGTCGGGGTGGCCGTCGCCGACGGGGTGTCGGTCGGTTCGGCGGTCGCTTCGGCGGTCGGCGCGCCGGTCGGCTCGGTGGTCGCGGTGGCCGAGGGCTCGGAGGTCGGGTCCGCGGCGAAGGCGCCGGAGGTGCCGGCCACGGTCATCCCGGTGGTCAGGACGAGCAGGGCGGCTGCGGCGGTCAGACGGGAGGTGCGCACGATCACGGCTCCGGCGGTCGTTGGCGGTGGCGGGTGGTGAAGCTCTGTCAGGTGGACGTCCGAGGGATACGAACGGTTGTGCGTACCCCTCGGACCTCTTCGGTCGGCGATCAGCCGTGCGCGCCGGCCTTGCGGCGGCGCAGCGCGAGCAGCGTCCCGGCGCCGGCCGCGAGCACGACGGCGCCGCCGACGGCGATCGGCAGGGTGTTGGAGCTGGAGCCGGTTTCGGCCA
Source organism: Kitasatospora sp. NPDC058032 (assembly GCF_042885845.1). Classification (NCBI taxonomy): domain Bacteria; kingdom Bacillati; phylum Actinomycetota; class Actinomycetes; order Kitasatosporales; family Streptomycetaceae; genus Kitasatospora; species Kitasatospora sp. NPDC058032. The sequence continues at coordinate 451,888 of NZ_JBHVRK010000004.1, forward strand.
GGTGCGGCCCGCTCACCGCGGACGGCGAGGCGGAGGCGGAGGCGGAGGGCTTGGCGGAGGCGGACGCGGTACCGGCGGGCCCGGCCAGGGTCAGCTTGAACTCGCCCTCGTAGTAGTTGATGTACTGCGTGCAGCCGTTCTTGTCGGGCTTGGCCGGGTGGGGCAGCACGGTGTTGTCCATGGCCGTGTCGCCACCGCCGAAGTTGCCCGAGTACTTGGCCAGCGGCGCCTTGGCGGTGGGCGTGATGCGGAACTGGAGGGTGAGCTTCTCGCCCTTGCCGAGCCGGAAGGTGCCGGTATCGGCGGAGGAGTTGTTCATCTGCGCGGGCTTCCAGTCCTGGCCGGGCGCGCGGAACTGGACGGTGAAGTAGTCCTTGTCCCACGCGTGGCTGTCGACGCCGTCCTCCCGGTCGAACACGGACAGGTAGAGGTAGGTGTGGAACTTCGGCAGCTCGACCTCGCTGAGGTTCTCCCAGGTGACGGAGGTCTCCTGGGTCGTACCAGGGGCGATGGTGCTGCCCCACAGCCCGGTGCCGCTGACCTTCAGCCAGTCGTAGCCCTGGTACACGCCGCCCGAGCAGCCGGGGCCCGGTGCGGTGGTCGGCAGCAAGGTCGGCGGGACAGAGGGCCGGTTCGTCGGGGTGGCCGTGGTGGTGGCGCTCGGGGAGGCGCTCGCCGAGGGGGTGGCGGTGGCGCTCGGGGTGACGGTGGCGGTAGCGGTGGCCGTCGCGGACGCCGTGGCCGTGGCCGTGGGCGTGTCGGTGGCCGACGGTGTGGGCGGGACGGCGACGGCGCCGGCGGTGGCCGCGCCGGCCGTCGCACCAAGGGAGAGCGCGAGCAGGGTGGACGCGGCCAGGAGGCGGGAAGAACGCAAGGTCTTGGCTCCAGCGTTTCTTGGTGAACTATGTCCGAATATGGGCAACTTGGCGACCGGATCCGAGAGCCCGATGGCGTCGCAGGAGCGGCACCCTACGGGACGTGGGCGAAGGGCTCTCACCCGGGGTGGCCGAAATGCGACCCCGGCCGGACGCCTTGCCCGGTTCCCGGCGATGGACCCGACCGGCCGCCGGGGCGAGGCTGGAAGCATGACCGCCGAAGCGAACGCCAGCCCGAGTCCCGACCGTTCGTCCGACCGGTTGCCCGACGCGGACGCCCCGCCGTACGGGGGCGGCGACCCGTACGCCGACTACCGGGCCGCCGAGTTCCCCTTCACCGCCCTGGTCGACCTCGCCGACCGCCGGCTCGGCGGCGCCGTCGTCGCCGCCAACGACGAGCTGTTCGCCGAGCGGGAGAACCTGCTGCTGCCCCGGCCGGCCGAGTTCCGCCCGCACACCTTCGGCAACAAGGGCCAGCTCATGGATGGTTGGGAGACCCGCCGCCGTCGCGGCGCCGGCGCCGACCGCCCGCACCCGGCCGAGGACGACCACGACTGGGCGCTGGTCCGCCTGGGCGTGTCGGGCGTCGTGCACGGCGTCGTCGTCGACACCGCGCACTTCCGGGGCAACCACCCGCGGCAGATCGCCGTCGAGGGCGCCGAACTCCCCGGCACCCCGGGCCCGGAGGAGCTGTTGGCCGCGGCGACCGGCTGGCACCCGCTGGTCCCCCGCTCCCCGGTGCGCGGCCACGCCGCCAACGGTTTCGCCGTCGCCGACCGCCGCCGCTTCACCCACCTGCGGCTCAGCCAGTACCCCGACGGCGGCATCGCCCGCTTCCGGGTGCACGGCGAGGCCCGCCCCGACCCCGGCTGGCTGGCCGCGCTCGGCACCTTCGACCTGGCCGCGGTGGAGAACGGCGGCGCCGTCGAGGACGCCTCGGACCGCTTCTACTCCGCCCCGGTCAGCCTCCTCCTGCCCGGGAAGTCCCGGGCGATGGGCGACGGTTGGGAGAACCGCCGGCGCCGCGACGCGGGCCACGACTGGGTCCGGCTGCGACTGGCCGGGCGGGGCGCGGTCCGGGCGGTGGAGATCGACACCGGCCACTACGTCGGCAACGCGGCCGGCTGGGCGGCGCTGTCCGGCCGGGACGAGCGGGGTGCGGACCCCGAGGAGTGGTTCGAGCTGGTGCCGCGCACCCGGCTGCAGCCCGACGCCGTGCACCGCCTGGTGATCGACGCCCCGCGCCCGGCCACCCACGTCCGGCTGGACGTCTTCCCGGACGGCGGGATCGCCCGGCTGCGGCTGTGGGGCGGGCTGGTCTGATCCCGGCACCGGCGGGCCGCCCCGGCCCCCGGCCCCCGGCGGTGTCCCGCTCCGCTTGCCGGGCCCGCCGGGCCGCCGGACGATGGGGGAATGATGCACCGGATGCGTGCCGAGTACGCCCCCGGCGGTGCCTCCGCCGGGGTGCGGATGTGGCACATGGTCCGTGGCGGCGGGAGCGTGGCGATGTGCGGCCGGGAGCTGGACGAGCGGGCACCCGCCCGGGAGGCGGCGGACTGGGGGCGCACCCGCGAACTCTGCTGCCACACCTGCGGGGCCTACCTGCTGCGCGAGGCGCCCTGGCTGGGCGACGAGCACCGGCCGGGCCGGCCCGGTGACCAGCGGGAATCGGCCTGGCCGACGGAGTGAGCGCCGCACCGGTGGTGCGGTGAACGGTCCCCCCGGGGCCGGGGCTACCGTGGTCGGCATGGAGCAATCCCTGGTCCGGCCACGGTCGTTGATCCGTGAGGCCGCCGCGCTGCGCGCGGGCGTACCCGCCCTGGCCGTCCACGTCGACCGGCTCTGCGCCCGGATCGACCAGGTGGACCCGCTGATCCACGCCTTCGTGCCGGAGCCCGGCCGCGTCGACCGGCTGCACGCCGAGGCCAGGGCGCTCGCCGCCCGCCACCTTGATCCGGCGCAGGCGCCGCCGCTGTACGGGGTGGCCGTCGGGATCAAGGACATCGTGCACGTGGACGGCCTGCCCACGCACGCCGGCTCCGCGCTGCCGCCGGGCGTCCTGGCCGGACCGCAGGCCACCGTGGTGGACCGGCTGCGGGCGGCCGGGGCGCTGATCGCGGGCAAGACGGTGACCGCCGAGTTCGCGGGCGGAGCCCCCGGACCGACCCGCAATCCGCACCACCCGGGCCACACCCCGGGCGGCTCCAGCAGCGGTTCGGCGGCGGCGGTGGCGGCGGGGCTGGTGCCGCTGGCGATCGGCACCCAGACGGTCGGCTCGGTGGTCCGCCCGGCCGCCTACTGCGGTGTGGTGGGCTTCCGGCCGACGCACGGGCGGATCCCGGCGGCGGGCGTGATCCCCAACGCGCCGAGCCTCGACACGGTGGGCCTGTTCACCGCCGACCTGGCCGGCGTCGCGCTGGCCGCCCCGCTGCTCTGCGACGACTGGGACGACCGGCCGCAGCCGGGGCACGACGACGTCCCCGTGCTCGGCGTCCCGGTCGGTCCGTACCTGGAACGGGCCCGACCGGAGGCGCTGGAGGCCTTCCGGCGGCAGCTGGAGCTGCTGTCCGCCCGCGGGCTGATGGTCCGTCAGGTCGATGCGCTGCCGGACTTCGCCGAGCTGGAGCGGCAGCTCCGGACGATCAACCGGTTCGAGATGGCGGCCTCGCACGCCGAGTGGTTCGACCGCTTCGGCGCCCTCTACCGGCCGGAGACGGTGGCGGGCATCCGGCACGGCCGGGGTGTGGACCGGGCCGCGTACGAGGCGGCGCTGCGCGCCCGCGAGGCCTTCCGGACACGGCTCGCCGCCCAGCGCCGGCGGGCCGGGGTGGACCTGCTGCTGGCCCCCTCGGCGACCGGCCCGGCGCCGCTCGGGCTGGACAGCACCGGCAGCGCCGTGATGTCGCTGCCGTGGAGCTTCGCCGGGCTGCCCGCGCTGAGCCTGCCCGCCGGGGTGACGGTCCGGGGTCTGCCGCTGGGCCTCCAGGTGGTCGGCGAGGCCGGGGTGGACGAGCGGCTGCTCGCGCAGGCGGCGGTCCTGGAGCGGGTGCTGGACGCCTGAGCGCCGCGTCCGGGCCTACCGGTCGGCCCGCAGCGCGGGGGTGTCCGGGTCGGTGGCGTCCGCGCGCAGTCGGCGCAGCGCCGCGCGATGGGCGCGTTCGTACGGGGTGTCCTCGTCGAGCAGCAGGGCCTGCGGGTTGGCGTTCTCCAGCAGGGCGATCAGGGTGAACGTGATGTCCTCCAGATCGGCGTCGGCGCGCAGTTCGCCGGCGTCGCGGGCGCCGGTCGCCAGGCCGAGGACGGTGGCGTGCCACTCCCGCCAGTTGGCGGCGAGGGCGTCGCGCAGCGGGCCGGGGCGGGCGTCGTACTCGGCGTTGACCTCGTAGAAGAAGCAGCCGCCGGGGAAGACCCGGGCGCGCGAGTAGGCCAGCCAGGACTCGCAGAGCAGCCGCAGTTTGCGCAGCCCGGGGGGCTCGGCGGCGATCGGGTCGAGCACCGCGTCGGAGAAGATCCGCCGGGCCGCCCGGACGGTGGCGAGCTGGAGCTCCTCCTTGGAGCCGAAGCCGGCGAAGACCCCGCTCTTGCTGAGCCCGAGGTCGGTGGCGAGCCGGCCGATCGACAGGGCGTCCAGGCCCTCGACGGAGGCGATCTCCACGGCGCGGCGCAGGACCGTCCGGCGGGTCTCCTCGCCGCGTTGCACCCGTCCGTCCGTGCGGGACGTGCTCGCTCCGGCCACCACCGCTCTCACCTCAGTTCTCCGGTCGTCCGTCCGTGCCGCCAGGGTAGCCGGGCGGATGGCCGACCAAAAAAATGCACGAACGGTCGTGCTAATATCTCGCCCAGTTCGGCTCCTGCCCTCGGCGTTCACAGCTCGGCATCCACAGCTCGGCATCCACAGGGAGTTCCGCATGGACCCGGCCGTCGCACTGATCCGCACCACCCTGAACACCGTCTCGCTGGCCGCCCCCGGCCTCGCCGGCCGGGCCGCGTTCGAGCTCTACCGCCACCCGCTGCGGCGCGGCCGGGTCCGCACCCGCGAGCGCGAGGTGCACGACCGGGCCGTCACCGGGACGCTGCGGCACCGCGGCGAGCGGGTGGTCGTCCACCGCTGGGGCGACGGCGGGCGGCCGGTCCTGCTGATGCACGGCTGGCAGTCCCGGGCCTCCCGGTTCGCGGACTACGTGCCCCGGCTGGGCGCGCTCGGCCTCACCGCCGTCGGCTACGACGCCCCCGGGCACGGCGACTCCGGTGGCCGGACCGCCACCGTGCTGGACCACCGCACCATCGCGCTGCGGCTGCAGGAGGAGTACGGCGCCTTCGAGGCGGTGATCGCCCACTCGCTGGGCGTCAACGCGGCCTTCCTGGCGCTGCGCGAGGGGCTGCGGGCCGGCCGGCTGGCCGCCGTGGCCGGGGTCGCCGAGGTCTCCTGGCTGCCCGCCGGATTCTGCACCAGGCTCGGCCTGAACGCCACCGTGCGTCGGGAGTTGACGCGCCGGGCGGAGAGCGGTGCGATGTTCCCCGGGGTCGCCGACGTGCGGAGCCACTTCGACGCCGCCCGCAACCCCGAGGAGATCACCCCGCCGATCCTGGTGGCGCACGACGAGGAGGACGACGTCGTCCCGTTCGCCCAGGCCCGCCGGCTGCGGGCGGCGTACGGCGACCGGCTGGAGCTGCTGGCCACCCGGGGGCTGGGCCACCGGCGGATCCTCACCGAGCCGACCGTGATCGACCAGGTGATCGGCTTCCTGTCCGCCGGGACGGAGCCAGGGACGGAGCCGGGGACGGAGCCGGGGACGGAGCCGGCCGTGGCGGCCGAGCCGACCGCGGCGGGTACGGCATGAGCCCGCTCGAACTGCACAGCCGCTCCCTGGAGTTGGCCGCCGCCGTGGTGGACACCGTGCAACCGGAGCAGCTGGTGCTGGCGACGCCCTGCGCCGGTTGGTCGCTGCGGCGGCTGCTGGAGCACGTGGTCGGGCAGCACCGGGGGTTCGCGGCGGCCGCCGACGGCGCCGGGGCGGACCTCGAGCACTGGCGCGACGTCCCGGTGCACGGTGATCCGGCCGGCGCGTTCCGGCACTCGGCGGCCCGGCTGACCGCGGCCTTCGCCCTCGCCGCCGCGACGCCGCGGCCCGCCCCGCTCCTGCTGCCGGAGATCCGCGCCGGCGAGCCGTTCCCGTTCGAACAGGCGGTGGGCTTCCACCTGCTGGACACCCTGGTGCACGCCTGGGACGTGGCGGTCGCGCTGGGCTCGCCGGCCCGGCTGGTGGCCGCCGTGGAGGACGAGCCGCCGCTCGCCGGGGCACTGCTCGCGGTGGCCGGGGCGGTGCCGGCGGCCGCGGCGGACCGGGCGCCGGGGCGGGCCTTCGCCGCCGTCCGGGCGGCCGACGGCTCGGCCGGCCCGTTCGAGCGCGCGCTGGCCCTGCTGGGCCGCGACCCGGCCTGGGCGGTCCCGGTGCGCTGACGCCCGCCGACCGCCACCGGCCTTCGTGCCACCAACCTTCGTGCTACCGGTCGTCGTGCTGCCGGCGGTCGTCGCGCTGCTCGTCGGGGAAGCGGGGCCCGCCGATGAAGAAGAGCAGCGTGGCGGTCGGGAAGCCGAGCGCGGCGGCCGTCACCACGATGAACTGCCAGAACATCCGTCGCTCCTCACCCTCGGCCGAAACGTGCGTCCGTGGTCCGACGGTAGGGCCGGATCCCCCGCGCTGCCACCGGGGCGGGCGGGGCGGGGCGCGCACGAGGCAAGGCGCACGACGACGCCCCGGCCCGCTGCGCGCGGCTGCGGCAGCCGTGCGCGGAGGGCCGGGGCGAGGGCGTCACGGGGGTGACTACCGGTCGGCGGGGATGGTGCCGAGGCGGCCGGCCTGGAAGTCCTCCATGGCCTGCTGGAGTTCGCGGTGGCTATTCATCACGAACGGGCCGTAGTGGGCGACGGGCTCGCGGATCGGCAGGCCGCCGAGGAGGACGACCTCGAAGTTGTTGTCGCGGGAGTCCTGCTTCTCGTCGGCGCGGATGGTGATCGAGTCGCCGTCGCCGAAGACCACGGCCTGGCCCCGGTGGAAGGGGCGGTGCTCGGTGCCGGCCGAGCCGTTGCCGGCGAGGCCGTAGGCGAGGGCGTTGAAGTCGGAGCGCCAGGGCAGGGTGATCTGGGCGCCGGGGCTGACCGAGGCGTGGATCATGGTGATCGGGGTGTGGGTGGAGCCGGGGCCCTGGTGGCCGTCGATCTCACCGGCGATGACGCGCAGCAGGGCGCCGCCGTCCTCGGTGCTGAGCAGCTTGACGCTGCCGCCGCGGATGTCCTGGTACTTCGGGGCGATCATCTTGTCCGAGGCGGGCAGGTTGACCCACAGCTGGAGGCCGTGGAACAGGCCGCCGGACCGCACCAGGGACTCCGGTGGGGTCTCGATGTGGAGGAGGCCCGAGCCGGCCGTCATCCACTGGGTGTCGCCGTCGGTGATGGTGCCGCCACCGCCGTGCGAGTCCTGGTGGATGAACGTTCCGTCGATGATGTAGGTGACGGTCTCGAAGCCGCGGTGCGGGTGCCAGGGGGTGCCCTTCACTTATGCCAGTTAGGGGACCAGTAACATCCAGACTCATGTCCGCACCAGCAGTGATCACCGGCATGGAAGTCCACGCCGCCGTCTACTCACGTCAGTCCGATGCGCGGGAGAACGGCAGCGAGGCATCCACTACGACACAGCGCGAGAAGGGCTTCGACGAGGCCACGAAGCGCAACGCCGCGTCGATCACCTACTACGAGGATCTCGGCATCTCGGCATTCACCGGGGTCGAGCGGCCGGACTTCGAGAAGCTGCTGCAAGACTGCCGGGCCGGCAGGATCAACCTGCTGATCGTCTACTACATCAGCCGGCTGTCCCGCCTCGACCCTGCCGATGCCATCCCGATCGTCATCGAGCTGCTGAACCTCGGTGTGACCATCGTCAGCGTCACCGAGGGCGAGTTCCGCAAGGGCAACCTCGTCGACCTGATCCACATGTTCATGCGCCTCGACCAGTCCCACAACGAGAGCAAGAACAAGAGCGAGGCTGTTCTCAGCGCCAAGGCCACGGCCCGCGATCTCGGCGGATACACCGGCGGCAAGGCGCCGTACGGCTTCGAGCTGAGAGCCGTGACGGTGCACACGGCGGACGGCAAGCCGATCGTCATCCACATCCTCGTGCACAGCGAGAACGAGCCGGACGTCATCCGGGACTGGTGGGCGACGATCAAGAAGTACAAGCACCAGGCTTACGACCCCAAGCGCCGGCACCACCCCGGCTCGCTCGGCGGGATCGTCAACAACATGAACAACGGCGAGAAGCCCGTTCCGACGCGCGGTGCGACCCACGGCAAGAAGACGAAGGACAGCGCCTGGGACACAAAGACCGTCAAGCGCATCCTCAGGGATCCCCGGATAGCCGGGTTCGCCGCCGCACCCGTCTACAAGGTCAAGGAGGACGGCACCATCACGAGCACCGTGGAGAGCTACCGCATCCTGCGGGACCCCGAAAAGATGCTTCCCCTCCGGATCTACGAGTCGATCATTCCGCCGGAGGAGTGGTACGAGTTGCAGGAGTGGTTGGACGGACGAGGACGCGGGAAGGGCCTCTCGCGCGGTGAATCCCTCCTGTCCGCCATGGAGCGGCTGTTCTGTGAGTGCGGGGCCGTGAAGACCTCCCACGCCGACAGCGCGAACCCGACAAAGCGGTCCTACCGGTGCCGCCGCCGAAAGGTCCGGCCGGGCCAGCACCTTGGAGAGTGCACCATCAGCCAGGGTGCGTTGGACGACCACGTGGCCCGGAGCGTCTTCGCGCTGCTGCGTGAGGTCGAAACCGATCACGAGGCCCTCGCCGTACTTGCAGAGGCAACGCGCAGGTTCGGCATCGCGAACGAATCACCCGAACGGTCGCGGGAACGCGCGACCCTGGTCGCGGACCGTGCCGACGCCGTGAGGGCCCTCGAAGAGCTCTACGACGACCGGAAGGCCGGAGGCTTCCGAGGGGACATCGGCCGGCGCAGGTTCGTCTCGGAGGAGTCGGCGCTGTTGAGCCTGCTGGAGGCCGCCGAGGCGAGGATCGCCGACCTGGAGGAGGCGGCCACCCCGGTGATCCCCATAGCCGAGTGGCTGCCCGAGGACCCGGCGGAGGATCCGATCGGCGAGGGGTCGTGGTGGCACAGTGCGCCGCTCGACGAGCGCCGGATGTTCGTGAAGCTCTTCGTGGACCGGATCACCGTGTTCAAGTCCAAGGAGCGCGGTGGGCGAGGCCCGGTGCACGAGAGGGTGAAGATCGAGTTCGCCAAGCGGCCGAAGGAGGCCGAAGACGGCGAGGGGCAGCGAGTGCTGTAGCGACCGCTGATCGCGAAGTGGGTCCCGGACAGCCACTGTCCGGGACTTGCGGCGCGATACCAATGCGATCCGGCGTCGCCGTCTGCGCGACGTCGGCACTTCGTCGGCGTCGAACCCTCCCCGCACTGCGCCGAGTTCGCTGGCCAGCGACTGCGAGCCGAACTGACCGATGACGACCTCGGCCTCGCCGGACCAGAGGCGTGACCGTGGGAGCCCCAGGCACCTGTGCTGCACAGGGCGCAGACGCAGAAGGGGGGGGGGGGGGGGGGGGGGGGGCCCCCCCGCCCCCCCCCCCCCCCCCCCCCCCCCCGCCCCCGCCCCGTGGAGCAGAAAAAAATAATG
>NZ_JBHVRK010000004.1:461458-490888 GCF_042885845.1 Kitasatospora sp. NPDC058032
CGGTCCCTCTCCCCTCCTCCCCCCTAGCCCCCCGCGCCCCGGCCCCCGCGTGGGGGGCGGCGGGGCCCCCCCCCCCCCGCTGTGCGCCCGGGGCCCCCCCCCCGGTGGGGGCGCGGCCAAATCCCCCCCCCCCCCCCCTTCCCCGTACCGACGCCCCCGAGCAGGCACCTTCAGTGATATCAGCAGAATAATCCAGTCACCCATTTGGCGGACCCGGCGTTCGAATTCAAGAGGCTACGCTTCCATTGCTGCGCCACAGGAAATTTCCCTGGGAAATTTCCTGTGGCGTCTATCTGGATATTGTGGCACCTGGTCATATTTTTCCAGGGGCCTCGGGAATCGAACACGAGAGGGGATGATCGCTGTGGCGGACTACTGGAACGGCATGCCGGCTGGCTCGATCGATGCCACCTGGATCAAGAGCGCCGTGAGCGCGCCGAGCGGGCAGTGTGTGGAGCTGGCGGCCACGGGAAACCGTGAGTTCGCGATCCGGAACTCGCGAGACCCGCAGGGTCCGGCGCTGCTGTTCACGCCTGCGGAGATCAGGGCCTTCGTGCAGGGCGCCAAGGCCGGTGAATTCGACCAAATGATCGAGGTCTAGCATTTCGCGAGTGTGTGAGCCGTAAACGTCGGGGCCCCGATTGTGGGACGATGAGACCGATTATCGTCGACTCGCTCTCACCGTTGGGGCCCCAGTGTCCGATATTGGCAATTCTGCGAAATTTGGTAGTTTTGTCCCCATTGGCCGGCCGGACGCCGACCCGAAGAAGAACCCCATGGTCGCGGCGGTGGTTCTCAGTGCCACCCTGCGCTCGTTGAGGCTGAGTGTGGGGATGAAGCAGGCCGCCGCTGCCAAGAGTGCCACCATGTCCCCTTCGAAGCTGTGCAAGTTGGAGCACGGAGACCTGCTGCCGCAGCGGCAGGACCTCGACCTCCTCGCCGCCGCCTACGGCATCATCCCCGCGCAGAAGGCTTGGCTCATAACACTCACGGATTTGGCCCGTCAGCCCCCGGAGTGGCAGCGGGCCGGCATCACCGTGCTGCCGTCCATGAGTCAACTGGTGGGACTCGAACCTGCGGCAGAGCGGCTGTGGACCTACGAGGCAGACCTCGTCTCCGGACTCTTCCAGACGAACGCCTACATGCGGGCGGTCATGGCCAGGAGCCAGCCCCCACTCAGCATCGATGAGGCCGAGGAGAGGGTCGAGACGAGGCTGTACCGACAGAAGAAGCTGTTCGCCGATCTCCCGGAGTGCATCGTCGTTCTCGACGAGAGCATCCTGCACCGCCGCCTCGGCAGCCGGGAGACCATGGTTGAACAGATCGATCGCCTCCTCGAAGTCGCCCGAAACCCCTGCATCCAAGTCCGCATCTTCCCGCTGGCCGGCGAGCAGGTCCTCGCTGGCGTTCGCTCACTGACGCAGCTTGAGTTCGGCAGGACTTCCACGGGGCTGCCCTCCGTGATCTATCTGGAGACCGACGACAAGAGCAAGTACTTCGCCAAGGGTGAGCAGGCGGAGGAGAAGAACGCACCGTCGTACGACCGTTACAGCACCACGCTGCTCATGCTGCTCGGCGGGGCCGCCGACCGCGACGTGAGCCTGGAGATGCTTGAGGAGGCCCGGCAGCGCTTCGCCCGCTGACCGGACCCCCTCCTCAGCGAATCCGCGCGACGCCGCCGAACTCCAGCCATTCATAGGTCTGCTGCGGCCGGCGTAGGTCGGAGTCCGGCCGCCAGTTGGTGACGTCCACCATGTAGGGCTCAAGGACGGACAGGCCCTCAAAGTACCGCCGGACATCGTGCTTCTCGCGTACGCGTCCCCAGTGGCCCTCAGTGCCGCGGATCATCAGCTCTGTGACCTCACGACGTACTCGTTCGTCGTCGCTCACCAGCTGGCAGATCACCATGTAGCTGCCCGACGCGAGGTGTTCCCGCATGCGTCGGATCATCGCCGCGGGCTCGTCGCTGTCCTTGAGGCAGTGGATCACCGAGACGTAGAGCGCGGCGACGGGTCGGCTGAAGTCGATGAACCCGCCCCGGGAGGACTCCTCGATGATGCGGTCCGTGTCGGTCATGTCGGCGTTGATGAACCTCGTGCCGTCGTTCACGTCGAGCGAGGTGCGGCCGTGCGCGATGACGATGGGGTCGTTGTCTATGTAGGCGACCCGAGCACCAGGGTGAACTTCCTGTGCGACCTGATGCACATTCGGCCTCGTCGGCAGGCCTGAGCCGTGGTCCAGAAACTGGGTGATCCCGCACTCACGCGCGAGGAAGCGAACGACGCGCTCCAGGAACCACCGATTGTTCAAGGCAAGATCGCGGCTGCTGGGAGCGATCGCCAGAAGCTCCTCACAGGCCGCGCGATCCGCCTCGAAGTTGAGCTCTCCACCCAGCAGCCAGTCGTACATGCGTGCTGCGCTTGGGAGAGATGTGTTAATGGCATGAGCATGCCCATTATCAGCACCCACGGCGCCCCTTCCGTGGCCGGAACAACCCGGGGTGTTCCCCGAACGGTTGGGCCTTAATCGTAGGCAGGCGCGCGCGCCGCGACCACGCCTCCAACCGGATGGTGGGCGTGGGGCCGTGGCGAACTATGGCGAGAGGGTGGTGGATTTCCGCAGGTCGTGCGCCACCTCACGGGGGCATGGTGCTTCTTTGGTCCGCCCCTAGTCGGCATATGCCAGATCGGCCCCCAGTCTCATGGGCGGGCAAGCATACGAAGCGCGACCCGCAACTCGACCCCCACGGTCCCCACGCCGATTCCCATCAGCCGGGCGGCGTCCGGGAGATCGACTCCCAGTCGGTAGCGCAGGAGGACCGCGTCGGCCGCGGTCTCGGGAAGGACGGAGTGCAACCAGTCGCCGTCCTGCCGACCCTGCGCGCTCCGGCTTGACACGGTGTCCCGTAGAAGCGACCAGCACACGGTCATCGGTTGGGAGAGGCCCAGCACGCAGTCCCACCTGGCCTCGATGTGCCCGAACGTCCACGCGACAGCCTCCGTACCGAGCCCGTCGTCATCGAGCCGCGTCCGGGCGTACCTCCAGTACTGCGGCCCATAAAGCTGCACGAATGCCTCGAAGTCGCACCGTGGCCGGAGACTTGGCGTGTGGGTACCGGGCTCTCGCGAACGACCGGCAGTTCCGGTCCATGGATGCGACCACATGTCTCCGCCTGCTGCTCGTCGATCCCGTCCCCGTACACAGGAGTGGGGCGGTCCTCCCACAAAATTGAGGACCGGCCCACGGATTCAGACCGCTCGCACCCGCCTAACGCGCAGAACCACCTCCCGGGTGCACCGGAGGAGGCACAGAAGCAGCGCTGCCCGAGAGGCGGCGAGGGGCTCGTTCCCCAACACCACCCATACGATGAGGGGAACCGCGAGCACGCCACTCAAACGCGCGGCGACATCGATTACTTCGAATGAGCGCATGGCCCGTTCCGAAGGGAAATTGCTGGTAGCTTGAGTGGAATCGGGGAACGGCAGGAGACGCTGCCGCCCTCCATGGAATCGGTCCAGCATGGCCTGTTCTCGTCGTTCTTGATCGGTTCTGGGCGAACCCCGGGCGCGGTGGGGCAACCGCGCCCGGGTCCGTGCCGACTGACCGGCATGAGCATCAACCTACCGGCGTTTCGAGGCGACAACGGGGTTGAGGCCCAACCGCTCAATTTCCGGTTGCGCCACCCGCCAACCGGCCGCGACGATCCTCTTCCTAATGTGCTTCCGGTGCGTGCTTGTCACGGTCTCCGACATGGCGCCGTGCTGCGAGTCGAAGCTGCCAGGCTGTTGCGGGCAGCGTTCCTCAGTCGCCCGGCCGAGCCTTAGCTCCACGGTCCGATGACCTTCAGCGCCGGCCTTCGGAAAGAGACATCGACGCCGCTAGATACCGTGATCGTGACGAGTTCGAGCGCGAGTTCGCAGAGTGCTTCGCCCGTGATGCGAGAGAGCTGGGAGCGGATCTCGGATGATTCGTCGGCGAGCATGCGAGAGGGCGAACTGAACTCGAACCGGCCGAGGCCGTAGTGATCCGCCAGTCGGAAGGTCACGGTGGTCTTGGGCTGGGGAGCCTGCAACTTCTTGGCGAGCATGGCACGCTCAGGGGAGGATGTGGGGCAGCCGCACGGATTCCCCCGCACCTCGGTTGGTGACAGGAACAGGACTCCGTCGCAATGGTGGACGAGCCCCCTTGGGCCCCACAGGTGCATCTCGGTCACGACGCAGCGTGAGCCATCGAGGACGATGCGAACGGTGGGAGACGTGGTGAGTACGTCCACGTTCTCGCCGCTGGGCACCGCAGAGCCACCCAGGGACTGGGCAACTCCAGCAGCCGTATCCACGGTCGGAACGGATACCCGCCAGCAAGGAAGCGACTCGGGACGGTTGTCGACCCGTCGCCCCGAGTGGAACTGTCCGACTGGGGGAGGTTCAATGGCGGCGCGCTGATCATCTGCACCGAGAACTGGCGCGGATGCGGTGGTGATGGGGGAATTCCGCACGAGGGCGGTGGCGGGCATGGGTCTCCTGTCCGGGGGCGGCTCCCTGCCGGGCAGCTGAGGGAGCCAATGACGGTGTAAGCGGTGTCGGGTGGTGTTCGCTCCAACTCGGGAGCGGTGAGACGCGCCATCGGCTTGGCGGCGTCGTGAAGCCGGGCCACGCGCCGGGTGGCGGGTGCGGCGGGGAAGCTGTGTCGCGGAGGGGGCAAGGTGGAGTCCTGCGCGCGGGCGGCAGCTGGGAAGACCGTTAGATCGGTCTGGGCATTTCGGCGGTGAACGCCGGAGCCGGAAGGGTGCGCCGGGGGAGGGGCGGCGCGATCACCGCACAGGGTGAGGTGGTGCGGTGGTGGGGGGTGGGCGGCACGCGGTTCCTTCCTCGGTGGCTGGCGGGCGGTAGCCCTTCACCGGGGTCGACAGTGGTGGGGATGGGTGCGGCAGCGGGGTGGCCGCGCTGGTGGACGGTAGCTCGGCTGTCCGGCCGCGCCAAGCGGCGGTCACTGCCTGCGGTGCTGGCACGGTAGGCGGTGTTCGGCTCGGAACCCAGAACGATCTTGATCGGGCCCTCTGGTCGCTTGGGTTACCCCTGGGGCGTGGGGTCCGGCGGCTGCTCTGCCTGGGGTTCGGCCTGTTGGAAGGTCGGGTAGCGCAGGAAGATCAGGGGGGTCACGCGGACGGGGCCTCGGCGGCGGTTCTCCTCGGTGAGGGCGCGGGCGATGCGGTCGTTCAGCTCCTTGGCGTGCTGGGGGAACAGCGCGTTGTGCTGGTCGACGGCTTTGAACACCTCGTTGGTGCTCTGCAGGAGGTCGAGCAGGAAGCGGTATCGGGCGACCACCTCGGTGGTGAGTTGGGTGATGTGCTTGTTGGAGGAGGACTCGGGCGGGCCGAGGAATTCCTCCAGAGGCAGGCCGAAGACCTTGGCGAAGCCGATCGCCTCGTCGAGGTTGATCCGGCGGCGGGGTTCGCCGCTCTCGATCCGCCAGACGGAGGACTGGTTGATCGGGTAGCCGGCGGTGGTCATCCGCTTGGCGAGTTCGCCGGTGCTCCAGCCCAGGTACTCGCGCTCCAGACGGACGCGCTCGGCGGCATGCTCCTCGCTGAGCGCTGGAGTGGCAGGGGCGCCTTCCGGCCGGCCGGACTGGTCGGGCATCTGATTCACCTCGCATCGGATTGTGGTTGTTCTTGCATGGGGGCAAGTGGGCATGCTACGTTAACCCACCTCGAATGGCAAGTCAATTCGAAACGCATCGTCGCCGACTTCGGGAGCCCACCACGACCACCGCCCCACCGGCACTCTCCGTCCACGCCGCGCCCCACGACCGTGCAACCCGCGCGACTGTCTGGGACCGCCTCGCCGTCGTCCTGATCGGTGCGGCCGGGTTCGCCCTGTCCTTCGACGCCCTGCAGCAGATGGCCGTCGCCATCCACGTGCGCGGCCCGCTGACCTACGTCTTCCCCTTCACCCTCGACGGGTTCATCGCCTACGGCGTGCGCGCCCTGCTCGTCCTGCGCGCCGCCCCGCTGGCGGCGCGCGCCTACGCCTGGCTCCTGTTCGCCGGCGCGACCGCCGCCAGCGTGTGGGCCAACGCCCTGCACGCCGTTCGCCTCAACCACCTGCTCGACCACAGCGGCGGGCTGAGCCTCGGCGACACCGTCGTCGGCGTGCTGTCCACCCTCTCCCCGCTCGCCCTCGGCGGCGCGGTCCACCTCTACATCCTCATCGCCCGGCACACCGCCACACCCTGGTCCGCAACCGGACCGTCCGGTGGTGCCTCTGCGGACCACGCGGCGTCCACTTCGGTCCAGCCGGACAGTCCGAGCGGTCCGGACCAAACATCGGCGCTTCCTCACGCGGACCGAGGTCCGTCCGTCCGCAGCGCCAGCGGTTCGTCCGGCAGTCCTTCTGCCGACCGCGGACGCTCCGCTATCGTCGAGCCGGACGGTCCGGACGCCTCTGCCTTTGGCGCGGTGTCCGTCGGCGTCGCCGAGCGCCGGTACGGCGATACCGGTGCCGGTCCGAACCTGGACGGGTCGGCAGAACTCCCCGTCGCTGGATCGCGGACCGACGATCGGCTGCCGGAGCCGGGTGGGCAGGGCCTTGCGGATGGCGGTGGTCCGGCGAGGCGGACGGGGCGGCCTCCGGGCGCGTCGATGGAGCGGTTGCTGGAGGTCAGCCGTCCGGCGGTCCAGGCGCACGGCCGTCCCAGCCGTGCGGTCGTCGAGCGCGCGGTCCGCGAGGCCGACCTGCCGCTCGGCAGTACGCGCTTCACGGTCCTGATGGACGAACTCCGCAAGGAGTTCCCGGACGATCTGGTCCGCCACCACCCGCCGGTCGACTGACCCGCCCAGGCGACCGACCGGACCGGTCCGGTCAGCCACCCGGACTTCTGCCGATGGGCAGAAGTCCCCACCAGCCGGTCACGACCACAGTGGTCCGGCGCGAACGGGACCAGAACCCCGCAGGACACCCACCGGACCGTTTCCCGCCGGTCCGGAAGTGCCCCCGCAGGCCGGACCAGTCCAGAACCGCCCGAGCTGTGGACTGGACCAGCCTCCCTCTCCGAGCGCCCACCGGACCATCCCTGCCGGACCAGGACGCGCCCCGTCTGCCCCCGAAGTCCGGCACCGCCAAGCCGAGCGCCGTCCGGACACCGCACACCCCGACCCCACCATCCCCGGAGCACCCCCTGACCGACACCCGACCCGCACCGCACGACCTCGCGATCGGCGCCGTGACCTCGCGTGCCCGCAACGGCGGCGACCACCCCCAGGCCAACAGCGGAGCAAGCGAGTGCATCCGGACCCCTGATCGGGGCCCGGATGCGAACGCCCCCGCCCAAGAGGACGCGGGCCAGGCGGTGTTGCCGAGCGCGAGGGCGCGCCCGGCAACACCGCAGGAGCACCGCGAGGGCGCGGCACTCCAGGAGAAGCCCACCGCCGCCGGCGCTGCCGCCGTCCACCCTGCTGATCGTGCCGACGCGCGCCGCAAGCCCAAGCGCCGCCGCCGTGACGACGAGAACCCGAAGCACACCAAGCTCTCGTTCCGCGTCAGCCCCGCAGCGAAGACCGAGATCGAGAGCCGGGCGAAGGCCGCGGGACTGACCGTCGCGCACTACCTGTTCCGCAAGGCCTTCTCCGAAGACGGCGTCGGCCTCGGTGGACGGGACGCGAGCCTGGACGCGGCCGTCGACGAACTCAGGGCGACCCGCCGCCAGCAGGCCGGCGCGATGAACAACCTCAACCAGCTCACCCACGTCTACCACTCGGGCGCCAGCGTGCAGCCCGCCGCGGTCCGGGACGCCGCCACGGCCGTCCGAGCCGCCTTCGAGGCGGGGCTGCGGGCCGTTGCCGGAGTCGACTCCGCCGCGATGCGGCTGGCGAAGGCGAAGCGCGGTTGATCAGCAAGGCCGTCCACGGCAACGACACCCTCGGCGCGCTCCGCTACCTGTTCGGGCCCGGCAAGGCGAACGAGCACACCGACCCGCACATCGTCGCCTCCTGGGACGGCTTCGTCCCCGACCCCGGCCGCGACCCGGCAGCCACCCTCGAACAGCTCCGGGACGCCCTCGACCTCCACGTCGTCCAGTACGGAAGGAAGATCAACAACCACGTCTACCACCGCATGATCCGCGCCGACCCCGGCGACCGCATCCTCGGCGACGATGACTGGGCAGCGATTGCCCGCCGCGTCATGTCCGCCGCTGGCATCGCCCCGGACGGCGACGAGGACGCCTGCCGCTGGGTCGCCGTGCGTCACGCCGACGACCACGTCCACATCCTCGCCACCGTCGTGCGGGCCGACCTCAAGCAGGCCCGCCTGCGCGGCGACCAGTACCGCGTCGAAGCCGAACTCACCAGGATCGAGCGCGAGTACAGGTTCGCCGACCTATCCGACACCCGCACCCGCGAGTACCGGGATGCGATCCCCAGGCGCGCCAAGGGCTCCGAACTGCGCAAGGCCCAGCGCCTCGGCCGGGAAGGCACCGACCGCGACCGCCTGCGCACCGCCGTACGCCAGGCCCTGGCCGGAGCCGCGGACGAGGACGAGTTCACCGCCCGGCTCGCCGCCAAGGGCGTGCTCCTCGGCGTGCGCCGCGCGCCCTCCGGCGACGTGACCGGCTACAAGTTCGCCCTCCCCACCGGCGATGAGAGCGGGCCGGTCTGGTTCTCCGGCAGCAAGCTCGCCGCCGACCTCACCCAGCCCCAGATCCAAGCGCGCTTCGGCCTCGGCACCGACCGGCCCACCCACCCCGCACCCGATCCACGCGTCCGGCCCGCCGCCGGCCGCCACCGTGCCAGCACCACCGTCGAACGCGCCTACCCGGCGTTCGACGACGAGCAGGACGCCGCCCGGGCGGAGGCGGTGATCCGCGGCGGCCTCGAAGTCCTCGACGCGCTCGCCGCCACCAGCCCGACCCTCAGCAGGAAGGAGATCCACCAGGCCGCACGGGCCCTGGAGTACACCCGCATCGCCCACACCCGCGCTGCCGGCGCCGACCTGCGCACGCTGCGCTCCGCCGCCCGCGAACTCCTCTACGCCGGACCCAGCACCAGCCGCGGCGAGGACGGCACGGCCGCCGCCACGATCCTGACCAGCCTCGTCCTGCTCGCGATCGTGATCGCCAAGTGGCACGCCGCCCGGGGCCACCGCCACCAGGCCGAAGCCGCCCACGCCGCGGCGGGGCACCTGCGCGCCGCCTACGTCCGGCACGCGGCCAAGCCGCTCGCCCACCTCGACCTCGAAGGCCGGCACCTGCCCGCCGCGGTCCGGAACCGGCAGGAAGCGGCTCTCCGCCGCGCCCTGCCCGCCGACCAGGCTGCCCGCCTGCTCGTCGGGGACGGCTGGGCGGCGCTCGCCGCCACCCTCGCCGAAGCCGAAGCCGCCGGCCACGACCCCACCACCCTGCTCACCCAGGCCGCCGAACGGCGCGAACTCGCCACTGCCGACTCACCCGCCGCGGTCCTCACCTGGCGCATCCGCCGCGATGCCCGCCTTCCCGCACCCGCGCCGACCGTTACCCAGGAGGAACTGCGCACCGCCGCGGCCCGCTCCAGGAGCACCACCGGCCGCCCCACCGCTCCCGCAGTGACCGAGACCGTGCAGCCGCCCAGGCCGCCGGCGCCGCCCGCACCCGGCACGGGACGCTCCAAGCGGTAACCGCCCGGCTCATGCCGGGCCCTTGACCGTCGCCGCACCGGCCAGCCCGCACCTCTACCCTTTCAAGGAGTCATGTGAAGGTCCACCCCCTCACCGCCACGTTCCCGACCCTGAGCGAGGCCGAACTGCTCGACCTCGCCCAGGGCATCAAGGAGGACGGCCAGTACGAGCCGATCCTGCTCGACGCCGACGGCGTCCTGCTGGACGGCCGCAACCGCCTCGCCGCCTGCAAGCTCGCCGGCGTCGAACCCCGCTTCACCACCCACGAGGGCGATGCCCCCGCCGCCGACGTGGCCTGGTCGCTCAACGCCCGACGCCGCAACCTCACCCAGGGCCAGCGCGCCATGATCATCGCCAAGGAGCGTTCAGCTTCGAAATCTTCCGCGCGAGCCGACGCCGCCACCTACGGCATCAGCCCCGCCCGCGTCTCCCTCGCCGCCACGGTGATCAAGTACGCCCCAAGCCTCGCCCGGCCGGTGATCACCGGGGCGATGGGCCTGGACGCCGCCTACGAGCAGGCCCGCAAGAACAAGGCCGAGGCCAAGGCCAAGCAGGCCCAGTACGACCTTCTCCGCGACCAGGCCCCCGACCTCGCCACACGCGTCACCGAGGGCGACCTCGACCTGCCTGCGGCGCTCGCCGAACTCGAGCGCCGCCAGGAGGAGGGCCGGCTGCGCGCGAGGGTCGAGCAGGCCGACGCCGTCCGCGCCGCCGACGGCGACACCCAGCCGGCCTTCGCCCAGCTGATCGAGGACGGCGTCATCGACTGGCCCGAGGCCGCCCAGCGCGCCGACCACTTCCACACCCAGCGCCGGGACGCCGTCCAGCACTCCCAGCAGGCACTCCACCTGATCGCCGACCACTGGGCCACCATCCGCAACCTTGCCCTCCGGCCCGACAGCGCCTTCACCCGCGAGGTCCTCGACGGCTTGGTGCCCGAGGCGCAGGCCCTCGTTGACCAGCTCCTCGCGCGCGAAGTCGGCACTTCGCTCACCGGTCGAGACTGACTCGCCGCCCGGCACGAGGCTTTCCCGGAGAATCCGCAGTGGCTTTCCGGGAAAAGCCCCTCGGATTTTCCGAGAAAGGACAGTCGAGGCGACCCTCAACCGGCTTGCTGCGCAGTCGTGATGTCGATCCGATGTCGTTCTCCGGTGACTGGGAACCGTCCGGCCACGGGTCGGCTTGTGGTGCTTGCATCCGACACGAAGGGCACCGCACTTGACCAATCCCGCCGACGCCGGCCGTAACGTCGTCCTCGCTGTTCCTCACCCCGCACCCCTCAACCCCCACGGCATCACCATCACCTGCGCCATGTGCGACGCCTCCCGCGACTGGCTGCTGATCCACGTACGGCCCGACCTGGTCTTCGTCCGGTGCCGCTGCACCCACGAATGGCGCGAGCACGACCTCGGCGCCGCCGACGTCACTACCGCTCGCGGCTCCGGTGGAGACGAACGGGAGTGGGAGTCGTTCGAGCAGATGTACCGGGGACTCGGTTTCGACGGGCTGCTCGCCGGCACGGTGTGGAACCTGAGCTGACCGGCAACGGGGCCGCCACCGACCGGTGGCGGCCCCACCGCCTGGAGGGGGGAGTTTCGATGCGCCAACTTCCCTGCTGCCATTGGCAGCAGAGTGTGATCGTGATCGCTCGGGATCCTTCGATCTTCCGGCCCTACGTGTGCTACGTTCCGTAGTCCAACCGAAAATAGGCGACCCCGGCAGCGCGCCAACGCTCCGGGGTCCGGCAACAGGAGCCACAACTCCCGATGCGAGTCCATCGTAGCGCCCACGCGCGCAACTTCACCGTGCTGCCCAACGCCGTCCTGCAGTACCGACGGCTCTCCTACACCGCCCGCGGCCTGCTCGCGGACCTCCTCTCCCGTCCCGACGGCTGGCGCGAGGACGGCCGGCACATGGCCGACACCAGCCCCCAGGGCCGGGGCGCGATCCGCAAGGCCCTGAAGGAGCTGGCCGAGGCCGGCTTCTACCGGGTCGAGAAGATCCGCATGCCCGACGGCACGATCGTCACCGAGACCCACGTCTACGACACCCCGCAGCTCACGGTGCTGCCGAGTGCCACCCGTCCGGTCTCCGGTGAAGCGACCACCGGCGGTCCTGACGCCCTTCAAAAGGACCTGGTGAAAGAACCCTCCCTCCCCGCCGAGCAGGCCGACGGGCCGGTCCTCGCCGACGAGCCGCAGGCGAGGACGGGAGGGCAGGAGGAAGACCCCGAGGAGGAGACCGGCGAGCAGCCCGCGGCGGTTCCGGACGAGCAGGTCCGCGAGGCGGTCGCCACACTGTTCCGGGTGATCCGCCCCGAGCCGCGCCTGCGGCTCGGCCAGGCCGAAGCCGAGGACCTCGCACCCCTCGTCGCGCGGTGGCTGAAGCGCGGCGCAACCCCTGCTGACCTCGCCCAGGCCCTGCTGCCGGGCCTGCCCGCCCCGGTGCACTCAGCGGTCGCGGTGCTCCGCTACCGCCTGGAGCGCAAGATGCCGCCCGTCCAACCCGCTGCACGGCCCGCAGCGGCTCGGTACGCGGAGTGCGCCAAGTGCCATGACCCGGTGCCGAAGCCGGGCATCTGCCGGGCGTGCGCGGGCCTCGGCACGCGCACGGTCGCCGTCGGCGGGGGTGAGGCGGTCACCCGCGGCGGCGCGGCCCGGGCCAGGGCGGCCCTGCGCGCCGGGAAGGCCGTCGGCATGGAGCTGGGTGGACTGGCCACGGCTGGCTGAGCCCCCCGCTCCGGGCGGGTCGTCCTGCGGATAGGTTGGCGGGTCACAGGCCTATCGGTCCTGGCCGGTGGCGGCGTGAGGGGGAGCGCCGCACTGGCACGGGTGCTCGTCCGGCAGGAGAGCCAGGCCGTGCAGCATGAAGGCGGCCAGGCCAGGGGAGGAGGCCGCGTTCGCGCCCAGTCGCGCGTAGAAGCGGGTCATCTGTGACTTGAGGGCGCGGTGGCTCGGGCCGCCGTGTTCGGCGAGGTCCGCGAGCGTGTAGCCGCGGACGAGTTCTCCCATGGCGTCCAGGTCCCATGGCTTGACCAGTTCCCGGGGGTCGCGTGGGTCCGTCGGCGGGGCGAGGAGGCGGGTTCGGCAGCCGGTGTCGACGGCCTGGGCGCGGGTGGCCGCGCCCAGGGCCCTGAGTGCCTTCACGGCCCGGTGGGTTCCGCCGGTCCTGGTGGTGCCGAAGTGCTCGCCGATCTCCTGGTCGGTCCTGCCAGCGGCGAGCAGGCCGAGAACGGTGTGCTCGGTGGTGGTGAGTACGGGTCGCACGTGGCAGGAGGGGCAGGGGATGCCCCGGACCCAGTGCTCGGTGGCCGGGTCGGCGGTGTGGAGGCATCGGCAGGGGTGGTCGTCGGGTAGCAGTCGGGCGCCGTGCAGGCGGTGGACGGTCATGACAGTGCGGCCCGGGCCTTCGGGGATCTCCAGCTCCATGGCGAGTCGGCCGAGGGCGTAGGTGATCTTTCCGCGTGTGAGCCCGAGGAGTTCGGCGGTCTCGGTGACGGTGTGGCCGAGGACGAGGCGGCGCGCGATCTCGCGCTCGTCCTCGGTCAGGTCGCGGTTCAGGAACCTGGGCGGGACGGGGGCGGGCAGGAGCATGGCCCGGTAGGCGATGTCGATGGCCTGGGCGCGGGTGGCCGCTCCCAGGTTGTCCAGGGCCCGGGCCACCAGTTCGTCGGCTGCGGTCTCGTTCGGGGTCGCGGCGCCGAGTCCGAGTCGGCGGGCGATCCCGTAGGCGGACACCCCGCCGGCGACGAGTGCCAGCGCCTGCTGCTGGTCCCAGGTCAGGGCGAGGCGCTCGTCGCAGTGCGGGCAGGCCCAACCGAGGACGCGACGCGGCAGAGGACCGTCGGCGGCACGGATCAGGAGGTTCGTCATGCCTCCGGACCAGGCCCGCACGCGCACGCGCGGCCGTTCGGAAGGACCTGTCCGGTGGCGCCGAGAAGCGTGCGGAGTCCGCGCGGCCGCTCGGCGACGCCGACGTCCATCAGCAGGCGGGCCGCCAGCAGCAGGACCAGGCCCAGGGCGTAGGCGGTGCCCGCCAGCACCACGGGCCCGTCCGCCGGAAGCTCGTGGTGCAGCGCCGCCGCTGCCGTCGCCGCCCCGCCGGCCAGTGCCAGCAGCAGGCAGGCCGCCCCGGCGAGCAGGGCTGCGAGGAACCGGCTGCGGTGCGGCGGCATCAGCTCGTCCCGGTCGGCTGCGCGGTCCGGCCACCGGGGCGGCCGAGCCTGGTGTCCGGCCAGCCGTCGCCGAGCGCGCTCAGCGGTATGAGGCCGGTCAGGAGGGCGCGGGCGGTGGCCTGCGGCCGGGAGCGGACTCCCAGGGTGCGGAGGATGTCCTGGACGTAGGTGCGGACGGTGCCCTCCGTCAGGTGGAGGCGCTTCGCGGTCGCCTTCGGGTCTTCGCCGGCGACGAGGGCGGTGAGGACCTCTCGGTGGCGGCGGGGCAGCGGCAGGCCGCTGGGGTTGAGTACCGGTACGTCCTCGGTCCGCACCCACCCCCAGGCGACGCCGCGGGCGGCGGCGTGGTGGCGGTGCGGCGTTCCGAGCTTGGCCGTCAGTGCGGTGACGGCGGCGCCGACCTTCGTCTCGGGGATGCCGGTGACGTGGCTGACCGCCGCGTGCAGGTGACCTCCGGCCACTTGGCGCAGCAGCAGGATCTCGGCCTCGGTGAGGTTCGGCTTGTCGGGCAGGGAATTGGGCATGGCGAAGCTCCTCGCGATGAAGTCGAGCAGAGGGAGAGAGTGAGGGAGCGGAGCCTGGCTACGGGGCCAGCCGGGGGAAGCCGAGCGCGGCCAGCAGCTCGGGGCCGATCCGGCGGGCGGCGTGCGGGCCGATGGTGAGGATCAGATCCCCGGAGCGGGCGAAGGAGGCGGCCACGACCGCGGGACCGGGCCGGCAGGGACCGGGGCCGGGGATCACGAGCGTGCCGCCGAAGTCGGCGCGGGCGAGGGCCTCGACGCCATCGGCGTGGCACTGGGAGCGGGCCAGAGTCGAGTGGACGGGCAGCACCACCGTGTGGTCGACACCACGCAAGGAGTCGGCGATCCGCTCGGCGAGCACCTCCGTGCGCAGGTGGCCGACCGGCTCGTACACCGCAATCACCGCGCCCTCGGTGAGCATCCAGGCGCCCTCGACGGCGGCGGCGATCTCCTCCGGGTGCTGGGCACACGACTCCACCACAGCGACGCCACCGACCGTGCCCAGGCGGGTCAGTGATCGCTCGACGCCCGGGAACGCCCCCAGCCCGTCGGCCAGCTCATTCCCGGACAGCCCGAGCGCCCAGCCGGCCGCGAACGCCGCCGCGACGCCGAGGGCCTCCTTCGTACCGGCGGCAGGCACGGTGACGGCGAACCGCTCACCGTCGGCCTGGAGAGTGAGCCGGTACTCCTCACCGCTCCACCGCGTCCTGAGGACAGCCACGTCCATGCCCTCGCCCCTACCGGCCGTCACCACCCTGGGGCCCGGCGTTCGGCGCAGCCGGTCCAGCAGCTCGGCGCAGCCCGGCTGGCCGGACCACACCACCACGGTCTCGCTGCGGCGGGCGAGGTCCTCGATCTCGTCCAGCGCGTCCTCACGGGTCGCGAACGTCGGTGGAGCCACGTCGACGGCGGTCACCAGCGTCACCGCCGGCCGGAGCCCCTCCCCGAGGGTGTGGTGGTCCCGCCCGGGGGCGGCAGCTTCGTGGAGTGCGGTGTCCGGGCAGAGGTCGACGACCAGGACCTCGCCGCCGCCGTCGTAGCCGGGGGCGTCGCCTCGCGGGGCGGCGTTGAGGATCCAGCCCGGGTCGCGGACGGTGAGCGCGCAGGTCAGGGCGGCTGCGGCCGTCGCGGTGCTGTGGCTGCCCGCTACGGCGACGACGGTGGGCGCGGTGGCGGCGAGCAGCTCGATCGCCCGGCGGTGGCCCATCGTCGGCAGGCCCCGGCCGGTCGCGAGGTCCAGGATCTGCGGCACGGCCGTGTTGTCCCCGCCCCAGATCAGGCTTGTCGTTCGCTGGTCCACGGGTTGGAGCACCGCACCGGTGCGGTCGAGGTGTCGGAGCAGTTCGCCGCGGTGGCCGTCCTGCCGCGGTGCGATCGTCACCCGGGCGCCGCGCCGGGCGAGGTAGGCCGCGAGTCCGGCCATGCCGGGGCTGTGCGGGTCGGGGAAGTGAGGGGCGGCCAGGACGGCGGGCAGCGGCAGCGGGCGGGCGGGGCCTCTCCGGCCTTCCGGCGCCGTGCTCACGCCGCCACCGCCAAGCCCTGGTCGGCGAGTTCGATGAGCTGGGCCGCGATCTGTCCGAGGTCCGCGCCCTTGGCGCCGACCACGGCGAGCATGGAGCGGTCGGGCGCGCCGACCAGCGTGAGGGTCTGACCGAACCGGTCCTCGATCACGCTGTGGCTCCACGGGCATGCGCCCGAGGTGAGGACACCGACGATGCCGATGCTGTTGATGCTCACCGCGCCCAACGCCGACATCGCGGCCGCCCAGCGGTCGGCGTCGTCACGGTCGATGCCGGGCGAGGTTCTCAGGACGAGGCCCTCGGGACTGACGTGGATGGCGGCGACGGCACCGGTGGCGCCGGTCACCAGGGCGTCGAGGGAGATCGGTTGCAGGTGGGGCACGGTTACTCCTTGGTTCTGGTCAGACGGTGAGGGGCGGCGCAGTGGAAGCCCAGCGTGGATGGGGGACGAGGTCGTCATTGATCGCCGGGACCACACAGCATCCGCCCGAAGCACAGGGCGAGTTGACTGCTGAGTGGCGACGGTTGGCAGCGAGACCTCAGGGGCTGGCCGGTGAACAAGCCGGCGATGCTGCGCGCAGGCCTGGTGGAGGGATGCGGTCAGGCGGTGGTGGTCGGCTAGCGCCGGAAGTGTCCCCGGCCGTGATCTGGCGGCGTTGGGCGATCGCCTGGAGGCGGCGGCTGCGTTCCAGGGCCGTGCGTGCGCGGCGGAGAGCGACGGCGAGATCCTCGTGGTTGGTCAGCCTGCCGCTGCCGTCCGGGATGACCAGCCATTGCAGAGGTCCGACTGGTCCGGCGCCCGGTGCTGGCATCAGTAGCGTCGGGGGCTCACTGCCGTCCTCGGGGGCGGTCAGCAGGTCTGTGTCCCTCATCTGCCACCCCGCACCAGGGCGTACCGCCACCAGCCAGTAGCTCCGCTTGTCGCCGTGGTCGTACAGCACCGGACCGGGAGCTATGCCGTTCGATGTCAGCTCGGCCACCACCGCGGCGGTGAGGTCCCCACCGAAGAGCAGCACCGCGTCGAACCGGCAGGAAAGCTGCACCGGGGCGAGTCGGCCGTCGCGCCACAGGTCGGTGATCGTGTGAGGGGTGCTGCTGACTCCGGCGAGCCAGCGCCCGCCGAGCACGTGCGGCGGCGCGATCCGTCTGACGCTCATCACAGGTCCTCCGTTGGGGGATTCACGCGGGAGACGTTCGGTTGCCTCTGATCAGGCGGGAGTCACCTCCTTCGCCGTGGTACGGGACGGGAGCAGTCGAGCAGCGCAGGCGCCAAGGCCGAATGCCGGCGGTCGGTCCCTCCACGCCTCTGAAGCGGGGGCCACGGCCGCCTCCGACCGGTGGTGCGAGGCCCGCTCCTTTCGTGGAGGCCGCCGGCCCCGACGTTGTCCGGGGTCGATGGCGGTCTGGAGCCCGGCGACACCAGTGCATCGAGGCAAAGGCGTCCCCGAGGCCTACGCGGTGCTGCTCATGCGGGGATCCGGTCGACCGCCTCGCGCCTGGGCCCCAGCTGATCCGGCGCGGCCTCCGCCTCGGTCGTGGCAAGTCGGTCCGGTGGGGTGTGGTCGACGCTCCGGCCGCACAGGTCGGCGATGGCGCGCCCGGCGGCGACCATCGCGGTCCCACTCCTGCGGTGGAATCCGGCGTGCCTCGTCCTCGGCCGCAGAGCGTGCGCACGGGGTGTACGGCACCGCGGTGCGCCGTGAGGGCGCTCGGGTGGCGGCGCCACCGTGGCGTCCGGCTGGCCTGCGGACGGCTCCTGCCGGGGGCCGCACTCGAACCAGACGACCTTCGTGCCACTGCTGTCGTCGGCCCGCACTCCCCAGGCGTTGGACAGCGCCCTGACCAAGTTGAGGCCCTGGCCGCTGGTCATCGCCTCGCCGAACTGGTCTTTCACCACCGGCATTTGGAGGCTTTCGTCAGACACCTCGACGCGGACTGCTGTGCCCGTCCAGATCGCGCTGACGGCCGCCGGCGTCCCGGTGTGGATGACCGCGTTGGCGATCACCTCACCGGCCAGCAGGCCGATGTCTCCGATCCGCTCGGACGGCAGGGCGACACCCCACCGGCTGATGCCATCGAGGAGGATCCGCCGGGCTTCTGCGGCGTCCTTCAAGGTCGGGGCTACATGCAAAGCCAGCCGGAAGGGCTGGTGTGGTGCTAACGGAGCGCCCAGGTGGGCAGGGCGCAGTGACTCAGACATGGGAGACCCCCGGTGAGCACGGCGACAGCGATAGATCACCGAAGTTGTGGCGCACGCCACGGTCGGTGAAGGCACTGCTACGGTCTCGTACTCAGGACTGAAATGCAACACATGTCACCACCGTCAATTGACGGTAGTGACCGCCTGACGCTGGGCGCGCGCGCATCGGACTTGACGTTGAATCAGAGGCGACTGATAGGGGTGGGGCATGGACGCAGAGGTCACGACAGAAGAGCAGGAGGAGCGCCCCGCCGGCGTGCCGTTCCTCCGACACCTCCTCGGCGGTCGGCTCCGCCGGATTCGCGAGCGGCAAAAGCTCACCCGTGAGCAGCTCGGCGATGCCCTCGGCCTCTCGGCCGCGGTCGTTCGGCGGCTGGAGACCGGCCGGAACATCATCAAGGTCCACGACGTGAATTCATGGGCCACGCAGTTCAACCTGGACTTGGCCACCGCTGACTCGCTCAGGGCGATGGCCAAGGAGAGCAAGGAGCACGGCTGGTGGTCGGCGGAGGATGTTCATCCGTCGTTCAGCGCTCTCGTCGAGGCCGAGAGACTCGCCAGGCGCATCAAGAACTGGGAGCCGGGCATCATCCCGGGTCTGTTGCAGACCACTGGCTACACCGAGGAGGTCATCGCCAGCGCCCGGTTCCGCTGGAAGGATGACAACCCGCTACCGCTCGACAAGGCCGTCGAGCGCGCTGAGCGGCGCAAGCAGGTGCTGTTCGGGGAGAATCCGCCGAAGGCCTGGTTCATCCTTGGCGAGGCCGCGTTGCGGATGCGTGTCGGTGGCGCCGATCTCATGCGTGCCCAGATTGAGCACCTGATCGAGGTCTGCGCCTTGGACAACATCACGATCCAGGTGCTCACCGAGGACTCCGGCTACCACGTCGGAACCACCGGTCCGTTCGCCGTCTACCTGTTCAGCGACTTGCCGGGTGATGGGGTGGCCTACGTCGAGCAGGACCTGACGTTCAAGGACCAACCGGCGAAGCTCGCCCGCCACAGCCGCCAGTTCGAGCTGCTCATGTCCCAGGCGCTCGACCCGCAGGCGACCCGGTCATACTTGCAGGCATCCCTGACGAACAAGGCGAGTTTGGGATAAATGGGAGGATGATCATGCGAGACGGCACCGCCCTCGACCAGGGCGGCCATGGCTGGACGAAGTCCAGCTACAGCAGCAGTGAGAACGGCAACTGCGTCGAGGTCGGCCGGACTCCGGCCGGCACTATCCCGGTTCGCGACACCAAGCAGCAACGGCGCGGTCCGGTCCTGGAGTTCGGCCCCGCCGCGTTCCAGGACTTCCTCGACGCTGTCAAGGCGGGCGAGTTCCCGGTCCAGCCGTAACGGGGTGAAGGCAGATGGGTGGACCCTGGCGATAGAGCCGCCGGGGTCCACCCATCTACTGCATACCACCCGACTTCGCCAATGAACGCAAGAGGGCCTGCGGCAACTCCGGCAAGCCCATCGGAATCGTCAAATGACGCATAGCCGGTGCGCTACGGGGGACTGGTCGACAGTCGGAGCCCTGCCTTGCCTCACTCGGGCGTTGGCCTGGCGATCGGCCATGCGGCGGTGCTGATGCCGCCAGAATGCGGCGGAGGCGCCGTGCCGTGCTTCACAGCAGGTCGGATACCTGGATGATGAGCCCGGCGTGGACGAGGCCGAGCACCGCCTCGGCTGCGGTTGCCGGATCGACGCCCGTGACGGCCTCGTCAACGGTGCAGGGGAAGGCCTCATGCACGCGCGCCAGCACGCTGATGGCTTCTGGGGTGGCGGCGTGCACGCTTCCGGCAGCCGAGAGGAGCAGCCGGCCGTCGCCAGTGGTGCCGAGGAGCTTCGCTCCGCCGGGTACCCGGGTCCGTAGCAGTGCCTTCCCGGTGGGCTCGGCAGTGTCCGGGGAGAGGCGGATGCGGGAACGGAGCAGATGCCGGTAGATCTTTTCGCTGGGCGGGAAGTCGTTCACGCCGAGGTGGGTCGGGATCTGGTTGCGGGAGATCCAGTTGTGGTGACGCAGGAGGGCGATGGACAGCAGGCCGCTGTCGTCGCCGAGGGGGACTGCCTGGTGGGGGTGGCGCTCGGGGAACAGCAGGCAGTCGCCAGCGCCGAGGACGCTGTCGGCGACAATCCGGTTGGGCGGGCCGCCGTCGGGGGTGTCCCAGTCGCCGAGCTGGAACTGCTTGCTGCCCCAGAGCATGAGGGCGATGACGTCCTGCTGGTCGTTGTGCCAGCCGGTCACGCTGGTGGTGCCGGCGGAGATGAAGAGCTTGGTGAAGACGTCGGCGCCGGAGACGGCCACGAGGTCGTCGGAGAGTTCGGCCAACGCGGGTGACCACCGGTCGAACTGCCGCACTCCCAGCGTCACACCGTCGGCGAGAGCGTGTCGAACGCGGTGGATGTCCATCTGGAAGGTGTCGCTGCCGGGTTCGAGCTGGTGGCCGAAGCGGGCGCCGGGGAGCTTCCCGTGGGCGTCACGCAGTTCCATGTCGGCGTTGGCTCCGGTGCCGGGACCGGCGATCAGGCGCGGTTCGTCCGTGAGCCACTGTTCGAACGCGGCCCGGCCGGGGAGAGGCACGGCGTCGTCGTGTGCGGTTCCCGTGACCGGGGTGGAGCACGGGCTGGCGAGTACCGAGACGATCCCGTCGCCCAGACGGTGGCGCAGTCGTTCGGCGGCCTGGTGGACCGCTGTGGCGTTGGCCCGCCGCACCTGGGCATCGAGGCCGTCGGGAACGGGGCCGGGTTGGAGAGTGAGGCGGTCGGCCTCATCGAGTCGGACCACGGCGGAAGTCGACATCAGGAGTGCTCCATGGTCTTGAGCAGGTGGGTCAGCGACATGTCGAGGTCCCCGCGCAGGGCGGGCCAGCGGGACACGGCGAGCTTGTGAACTGGCACGCGGCCGACGAGCATTCGGGCGGCCCGGCGGGTGGCATGGGGGCTGGCTCCGGCGTCGCGGATGTGATCGGTGAGCCAGCCCAGGGCCTCGTCTGCGGTGCAGGCGGTGGTGAGGGCGTGGCCGCCCGGTCGGTGGCCGGTCGAGAGAATGGCGACCGCGGCGGGCAGAGAGGCGCCGAGGTGAGTGGTGGCGTCGGCGGCCAGTGGTACGGATGCGCGGTGGCCGCCGGACCGCACCGCAGTGGGCAGGGGGACACCGAACGCGGTGCCGGTGAACGTGTCGATCAGGACGGATTCGTCGGTGGCGACGGCGGCCAGGCCGCCGTCGCGGGCCCATAGGCAGGCCGTCGTCTTGCCGGCTTTCTGGTTTCCGCACACGAGCAGCGACCGGCCGGACGGCAGGACCAGGAGCGCGGCGTGCAGGGCGAAGAACCGGCCCCGGTACGGCGGGGCCGCCAGCGGCGGCAGCGCCGGCAGTTCGCCGGTCAGCGGCTGCCAAGTGCTCTGGTGGGGCAACCGGTAGTGCACGCCGTCGCGCAGGCTGTTCATCGACCGGTGCAGCAGGTCGAGCCGGGCCCCGGCGCCCAGTCGGCAGACGACGTCCGGAGTGGAGCGCTGCCCGGGCGCGGCGACGGCGAAGGCGGTACGCAGGTGTTCCAGCACAGCAGGGTCGTCGGCTTCGTAGCGGACGAGGGCACCGGCCAGCTCGATATCGGTGAAGGCGCTCCGGGGCGCAGGGGGCGCAGGGGCCGAGACCGTGTCGAGGGCCCGATGAAACGGGAGGGACAGGAGTGGCGTGGAGCGCCACAGGGCCTGGCCGAGGTGGGCCGCGACGGTGTACGCGGTGCTGGTCGCGTGGTCGAGGACCTCCCAGGATCCGTCGTGGCGCTCGTAGGCGCCCCAGCCGGCGGCGATCGGTGCGCTCATACGGCCGCGCCCCCTTGCGGGGTGGTCGACTGTGTGGCCTTGGCCGATCCGATGCCCACCAGGTAGGCGCCGTCGAGCGGCTGGTCGAGTCCGGTCAGTGGGCCGAGGCGGTCGTCGACGAGCGCGGGGCTCTGGAACACGCCGACACGGCGGTCCGTCGCGAGCCCGAGGGCGATGCGCTGGGCGTCGCGGCCGCACTGGAGGAGTGACTCCTGCCAGGCTCCGGCGCCGCTTCCGTCCTGCCGGGGAACGAGCCAGGCGACGACGCTGATGCCCGCGGTCCAGGGCTGGCCGATGGCGGCGCTCTGGATCTGCGCCGGGCTCGGCGCCGGCGCGATGTGCTCCCAGCCGCCGGTGTGTTCGCGCTTGTAGGTGCCCGCGCCGAGAAGCCCGTGCGGGTGCAGCAGGCTCAGACGGACCTCGCTGCGCGCTTCGTCCAGGAGGTGGAGGAGGGTCTCCACCACGTCCTCGGGTACGGGGAGGCCGCTGAAGCTGCGGTGGGTGCGTCGGGCGGCCAACGCGGCGGGAAGGCCGGTCCAGGGGACGGGGCCGACGCCCGGGGGCTCGGTTGCTGCCTTGGACGGCATCGCATCGGCCTCGCGCACGGCGTCGGCATGGACCAGCAGGGACGGCAACCAGCCCGCGTTGGTCCACGGCGTCGCCGTGGACCAGGCCGCCCGCGCCTGCTCGGCCGGCAGCAGGGCGCCGGCCGCCGCCAGCGTCCGGAGTTCGTCCATGGCGGCGCCGCTGTTGCGGCTGATCTCCGGAAGGGTGGACGGCCGGTCGCCGCGGGTGCTCGGGTTGGCGTAGGCGAGCGCGGTGACTGCAGCCGGTGTCAGTGGCAGCGGCGTACCGGGCTCTCCGTGGACGTCCGCGTACAGGCCGTCGGCGGCCGGGACGAGGGACAGGAACGGGCTGGTGCGGTACTCGTCGTCCGCTGTGGCGGTCCGAAGGCCCGGCAGGGCCCGGGCCTGCACTTCGGCCGGCCGCGGTGTGGCGGCAAGCACGCCGAGGACCGGGTCTCCTCCGGCGAACGCGGGAAGCGGAAGCCAGGCGGTGTGCCACCCGGTGGCCCGCACCGCCAGATCGAGCGTCTCCAGCACATGGCCGGCGTCGATCAGGACCGGGCGCCAGGCCCGCACGTCCCGGTAGCGCCACATGGCCCGCTCGACGTGGCTGGTGAGGACGACCGCGATCCCGCCCGCAGGGACGTCGACCTCCAGACGGAGGTCCTGGTCGGCGCGCGCGAGCGCGTGCTGGTCGCCGTCGTACCACCAGGCGCCGCGCAACTCGCCGGGCCAGCCGTCCCCGACGATCACGCCGAGGTCGGTGGGGTGGCGGGCACCCCCGGAGGGACTGGTCTTCAGCACGATCGGGCCGTGCCGGCCCTGGCGGCGCCCGGTGATCCGCGCGGCGGCCGACAGCCAGGCCGACAGCAGAGCGGCCTGCGGCGGGGCCGCGCCGCAGGGCGTGACGACCAGCGGCGCATCGTCGAGACCGAGCCGCGGCCCCTCGCGGGGCGTGGCGACGGGCGGCGGAGCGGCATGGCCCGCGTATCCGTCCATCAGGCTGCGGTCGACCTGGTGGCTCTCCTCGACGGAGTAGTCGAGAAACGGGTAGTTCAGGTTCAGGCGGCGGTAGAAGCCGAGGATCCCCGCTGCGGGGGCGGGCGGCCACTCCCGCAGGCCGATACCGCGAGCGGCCGAGACGAAGTCCTGCTCGGTGTCGCGGGCGCGGCCCTTGGCGATCCAGGTGAGCAGCGGGCACTCACCGTCCTTGCCGGACAGGACGTACGCCTGGCGCGAAGCGGCGTCGACGGCGATCCACCGCGCGTTCGCCTGGACCTGCGGCCCCATCGCCCGGGCCGGGAAGATCCGTACCGTATCCATCATTGTGTCCCTCGCACTGGTGGCCCCTGACAGCAGATCGGCGGGAAGGCCCGCAGCGGAGCAGAAGCTCCGCTGCGGGCCCCGGCCGATCAGGAGCTGTTCTGGACCAGCGCCCGGCGGAAGAGCGGCACCGCCGCGTAGAGGCCCGCCTCGGCGTCCGGCAGCGAGAACCAGATGGCCCCCTCCTGGGCCTCGCCGCAGGCGAAGCGCTCCAGGTCGGAGCGGTTCAGCAGCCAGCGCCGGTCACCGTCGGGGTCGGAGATCAGGATGGACGGGTCCGCCGAGGCGCTACCCGGCACCACCGGCACCTGCTCGACCAGCGTCGCGGAGGGCAGCACGAAGACGATGTCCGCACCGTCGTCGAGCTGCGAGGGGACCGCCTCGAACGGCGCCAGGCCGGCGGCGTCGAGGAGGTAGGTGGTCTTCGTCGAGGGATCTTGCACGGCGATGTGCACAGGGCACCTCCCACTGTCGGAGCGCGGGGACCGGCTTGTCCGGCGCCCGCACGCGATGGCGCGCGACGTACCGTCATGAGACTGCTCCCACCCATCCGGCCACCAGCACGCGCGTACACGAGGACGCGTACGCGCATCGAGAGTGTGGTGGACGTTTCCGCTCGTCACGGTGACACGAGCACGACCGGAAGGACGAACGGAGCGCCCACTCACAGGTGGTGGTCCGTCACGCAGTGCTCAGACCCTAATACGCCCCGGCGCCGCCGCACCCCTCAATTTGGGGCGCGGCCGGACATGGCCGAATCCGGCCCCCGCGATGCGCGAGCGGAAGGCAGTCGAGCCTCAACTGCCTTTTGCAGCAACGAAAATGGCGGGGGCGACTCCAAATGGAGCCGCCCCCGCCGCAGATGTGCCGGACGCTACAGGACAATCTCGTACGTGAGGTCCTCACGCTCGGCTGCTTCGAGGACGAGCTCACCCACGCGGCCCGCGGACTGCACGTCCGGCGCGACCCGCCGCAGCGCGGCCACGAGCTCGGCCGGCCCCCGGGCGGTCACCTTGGCCACCTCCGCCCGCATCGACAGCTGCGCGCCGCTCTTCTCCCGGCGGATCGCCGTGATCGCACCGGCCGCGACATCGAGCAAGCCGACATCGCCCCTGCCCGGGAGGTTCGTCGACGCCTCGGCAGGCCACGGCGCGCGGTGGATCGACCCCTCCTGCCACCAGCTCCACGCCTCCTCCGTCGCGAACGGAAGGTACGGCGCGAGCAACCGCAGAAGCACCGACAGGGCGTGCGACAGCGTGGCCCGGGCCGATTCGGCACCTGCCGAGCCGCTGTCACCGTAGGCCCGGTTCTTCACCAGCTCGACGTAGTCGTCACAGAAGGCCCAGAAGCACCGTTCGGTGACCTCCAGAGCACGGGCGTAGTCGTACTCCTCAAGGAGTGCCGTGGCCTCGCCCGCGACGCGCGCAAGCTCGGTGAGCAGTGCTTGGTCGATCGGCTCGGTGACCTCCGCCTGCGGACTGCCCGCGCCCAGACCGAGGACGAACTTCGTCACGTTGAGGACCTTGATCGCCAGACGGCGACCGATCTTCATCTGGGCGACTTCGAAGGCGGTGTCCGTCCCGGGACGGGCCGATACCGCCCAGTAGCGCACCGCGTCCGACCCGTGCTGGTCCAGCAGGTCCAGCGGGGTGACCACATTCCCCTTGGACTTCGACATCTTCTTGCGGTCCGGATCGAGGATCCAGCCGCTGATCGCGGCATTGAGCCACGGCAGTTCGTCATGCTCCAGATCGGATCGGACCACAGTGGAGAACAGCCACGTACGGATGATCTCGTGAGCCTGCGGACGTACGTCCATGGGGTAGACCCGCTGGAAGAGATCGTCGTCCGTGCCCCAGCCGCCCGCGATCTGCGGAGTCAGGGACGAGGTCGCCCAGGTGTCCATCACATCCGGATCGCCCGTGAAGCCCCCGGGGACGTCGCGCTGGTCACTGGTGAACCCCGGCGGCACGTCGCTCGTCGGATCGACCGGCAGCGCATCCTGCGACGGCAGGATCAGCTCGTCCGTCGCGCGGCCCTCCCCGTCGCAGCGGTACCAGACCGGGACCGGCACGCCGAAGTAGCGCTGGCGGCTGATCAGCCAGTCGCCGGCCAGTCCCTCCACCCACGACTGGTAGCGGTGGTGCATGTGCTCCGGATGCCACGCCAGCTCCCGCCCGCGCGCCAGGAGCCGCTCCCGCAGGCCGGCGTCCCGGCCACCGTTGCGCAGGTACCACTGACGGCTGGTGACGATCTCAAGGGGCTTGTCGCCCTTCTCGTAGAACTTCACCATGTGGTTGAAGTGCCGGGGCTCCCCGACCAGCGCGCTGTCGGCGCGCAGCAGCTCGACGATCCGCTCGCGGGCCGTGTGCGCGGTCGCGCCGGCCAGCCGGGCGTAGGCCGCCGTGGCCTTCTCGGTGTCCAGGCCGCTGGGGGCGTCCGGAAGGAAGCGGCCGTCGCGGCCGAGCACACTCCGGGTCGTCAGATCGAGTTCGCGCCACCACACCACATCGGTGGTGTCTCCGAAGGTGCACACCATCACCAGGCCGGTGCCCTTCTCCGGGTCCGCCAGGCGGTGGGCGAGCACGGGTACCTCGACACCGAAGACGGGCGTGCGTACCGAGGTGCCGAACAACTTCTGGTACCGCTCGTCCTCAGGGTGCGCGATGACGGCCACGCAGGCGGGAAGCAGCTCGGGCCGCGTCGTCGCGATCTCCAGCGACTGCCCGGATCCGGCCTCGAACAGGATGTGATGATAGGCGCTGGGCCGCTCGCGGTCCTCCAGCTCGGCCTGGGCCACTGCGGTCTGGAAGGTGACGTCCCACAGGGTCGGCGCCTCGGCCTGGTACGCCTCCCCACGCGCGAGGTTGCGCAGGAACATACGCTGGGACACGGCGCGGGCGTTGCTGTCGATCGTCTGGTAGGTGTGCCCCCAGTCCACCGAGAGTCCGAGCCGCCGCCACAGACTCTCAAAGACCTTCTCGTCCTCGACCGTCAGGCGCTCGCACAGCTCGATGAAGTTGCGCCGGGAGACAGGGATCTGCTGCTTGCCGGGGTTCTCGGGCGGCGTGAAGTCCGGGTCGTACGGGAGCGAGGGCTCGCAGCGTACCCCGAAGTAGTTCTGCACCCGGCGCTCGGTCGGCAGTCCGTTGTCGTCCCAGCCCATCGGGTAGAAGACCGCCTTGCCCCTCATCCGCTGGAAGCGGGCAACAGCGTCGGTCTGGGTGTAGCTGAATACGTGGCCGACGTGGAGCGATCCGCTGACTGTGGGTGGCGGAGTGTCGATCGAGTACACCTGCTCCCGGCCTACGGAGCGGTCGAATACATATACGCCCTGCTCGTCCCAGCGCGAGGCCCACTTGGCCTCAAGGCCGTCGAGGGTGGGCTTGTCGGGTGTGCCAGGGCGAGGGGATGCATTCGTCATGACCCCAGATGCTATCCGCTCGCGGCTAGACGCAATTACTGTCGCAGGTCAGGAAGTTAACGATCCATCGGATGCCTGCGATCGAGATGGGATCGTCTGATCTGATGAGTCGTTGCGCAACGCTTCCCGTGGTCGTCGCCACTGGACTGTGGGTGCCAGGCCGAGGCGGAAGCTCTAGGACAGGGGGTCCACGTCCGTCAGGCCGAACATCGGCAGGCAGGGAGCCAGCCCGGTTATGCGCATGCCGGCGGCGTGCTCCTGGTTCCAGCACGAACGCGGCAGGCGAAGCCGCTGCATGACCACGACCTGCCCGCGGACTGGGCGCCGCTCGACGCCGTCGGCGAGGTACCCCAGCTTGCGCGATACAGCCAACGAGGCATCGTTGTCCGGGAAGGCGCCGGTGACGGCATCGACCGCGCCCAACCCGTCGAAGGCCAAATGGAGAACGGCGGCTCGCATCTCCGTGCCGATACCGCGGCCCTGGTGTTGCAGCCCCAGCCAGGACGCTGAACTCACCTCGCGAATGAGCGGGAAGCGTCGCGCAGCCAGCGCTTGTGAACCGACCGGTTGCCCCTCTTCAAGCACAACAAGATTTAGCGACCAGTCGGAGGGGTCCCACTCACCCTGGCGCCGCCACTGGTGCTGGATCACCGAACGAGCCCGCTCCGGCGCTGGCAGATCGGTCCACCCGCTGCTGAATGGCATCCTCGCCGGATCATGGACGCCCTGAACGGCAAGGTCCGCCAGCGCCGCGAGCTCATCCGAACTGGGAAGCCGCAGTCTCAAGCGCGGAGTGACCAGCTCCAGGCCAAGCAACGGCCAGTGGTCGATCAGCATGAACCAGTCTGTGCATGACCTCGCTGACCAGGCCAGTCGGGCTGCGTCTAATGGGTGGCTGCCAGGGTGTCTGGGTTGCACACTGGGCGGCAGGTGCGGCCCTGTCACCATTTTCTGCTTCCTGCGTGCCCTCACCCAGCTAGGAACGTTCCTAGCTGGGTGGGGTCGGGGGACCGTCCCTGAGTGCGCGGGGAACAGCGCCGGCGGGACCGGCGGTATGCCCCGGGCGGGGGACCATCCCTGCGTGCGCGGGGAACAGAACTCCACCAATCTCCGGTCCATCATCGGCGAGGGACCATCCCTGCGTGCGCGGGGAACAGGGCGGGAGCAACCTGAATCGTGATGCCGGGACGGGACCATCCCTGCGTGCGCGGGGAACAGACTTCGTGGCCTGCAAATCTATCCGAGTCGGAGGTGGAATTCGACAACTTCTTGAGTTCGTCCTGCGATGACGCTGTCCGCTCTCCCGTGCACCACGGGAGAGCGGACAGCGTCATCGCAGCGTCACGGGGGTGACTACCGGTCGGCGGGGATGGTGCCGAGGCGGCCGGCCTGGAAGTCCTCCATGGCCTGCTGGAGTTCGCGGTGGCTGTTCATCACGAACGGGCCGTAGTGGGCGACGGGCTCGCGGATGGGGAGGCCGCCGAGGAGGACGACCTCGAAGTTGTTGTCGCGGGAGTCCTGCTTCTCGTCGGCGCGGATGGTGATCGAGTCGCCGTCGCCGAAGACCACGGCCTGGCCGCGGTGGAAGGGGCGGTGCTCGGTGCCGGCCGAGCCGTTGCCGGCGAGGCCGTAGGCGAGGGCGTTGAAGTCGGAGCGCCAGGGCAGGGTGATCTGGGCGCCGGGGTTGATCGAGGCGTGGATCATGGTGATCGGGGTGTGGGTGGAGCCGGGGCCCTGGTGGCCGTCGATCTCACCGGCGATGACGCGCAGCAGGGCGCCGCCGTCCTCGGTGCTGAGCAGCTTGACGCTGCCGCCGCGGATGTCCTGGTACTTCGGGGCGATCATCTTGTCCGAGGCGGGCAGGTTGACCCACAGCTGGAGGCCGTGGAACAGGCCGCCGGACCGCACCAGGGACTCCGGCGGGGTCTCGATGTGCAGCAGGCCCGAGCCGGCCGTCATCCACTGGGTGTCGCCGTCGGTGATGGTGCCGCCACCGCCGTGCGAGTCCTGGTGGATGAACGTTCCGTCGATGATGTAGGTGACGGTCTCGAAGCCGCGGTGCGGATGCCAAGGGGTCCCCTTCGGCTCCCCAGCCGCATAATCCACCTCGCCCATCTGGTCCATCATGATGAACGGGTCGAGGTACTTGGTGTTGATCTTGGCGAAGGCGCGGCGGACGGGGAAGCCCTCGCCTTCGAAGCCCTCGGGAGCGGTGGCCACGGTGAGGACCGGCCGGGCG
>NZ_JBHVRK010000005.1:0-158962 GCF_042885845.1 Kitasatospora sp. NPDC058032
CGCGTGCACACGCGTCGCGGGGCCCTGTGGCGTCCGGGGGAGGTCAGCCGGTGTTGCGCAGGCCGGCGGCGACGCCGTTGACGGTCAGCAGCAGCGCCCGGGCCCGCAGCGGGTCCTCGTGGCGGCCGGTGGCGGTCTCCTCGCGCTGCCGGCGCAGCAGTGCGACCTGCAGGTAGGAGATCGGGTCGAGGTAGGCGTCGCGGACCGCGAAGGTCTGCTTGAGCACCGGGTTGTGCTCCAGCAGCTCGTTCTCCCCGGTGAGGCGGAGCACCTCGCGCAGGGTGAGGTCGTGCTCGGCCTGGATCTGCTCGAAGACGTGGTGCAGCTCGGCGGGCACCAGCTGCTCGACGTAGTGGCGGGCGATCCGCAGGTCGGTCTTGGCCAGCGTCATGGCGACGTTGGACAGGAAGTTGCGGAAGAAGTGCCACTGGCCGTACATCTCGTCGAGCACGTCGCCCAGGCCCGCCTCGCGGGCGGCGGCCAGGCCGGCGCCGACGCCGTACCAGCCGGGCACGATCTGGCGGGACTGGGTCCAGCCGAACACCCACGGGATGGCCCGCAGGCCGTCCAGGCCGGCGCCGGAGTCGGGGCGGCGGGACGGGCGGGAGCCCAGGTGCAGCGAGGCGAGCTGGTCGACCGGGGTGGCGGCGAAGAAGTACTTCGGCAGGTCGTCCTGCTCGACCAGGGCCCGGTAGGAGGTGTGCGCGGCCTCGGAGACCCGGTCCATGGCGGCGTCCCAGCGGGCCAGCTCCTCGGGGGCCTGGCGCGGGGCGGTGTGCAGCGCGGAGGCGGCCAGCGTGGCGGAGAGGGTCAGTTCGAGGTTCTCCCGGGCCAGCGAGGGCAGCAGGTACTTGTCGGAGATGACCTCGCCCTGCTCGGTGACCTTGATCTCGCCCTCCAGGGTGCCCCACGGCTGGGCCAGGATGGCCTCGTGCGAGGGGCCGCCGCCGCGGCCGACGGTGCCGCCGCGGCCGTGGAAGAGCCGCAGCCGGATGCCGTAGCGGTGGGCGACGTCGCGCAGTCGGCGCTGGGCGCGGTGGATCTCCCACTGGGAGGTGGTGATGCCGCCGAACTTGGAGGAGTCGGAGTAGCCGAGCATGACCTCCTGGACGTCGCCGCGCAGTGAGACGAGCAGCCGGTAGGAGGGGTCGGAGAGCATCTCGTCGAGGATCCGGTCGGCCTGCTGGAGTTCGTCGGTGGTCTCCAGCAGCGGCACGATGCCGATCTTGGCGATCCCGGCGTGCAGGTCGATCAGACCGGCCTCGCGGGCCAGCACGGTGGCGGCGAAGACGTCGTCGGCGCCCTGGCACATCGAGATGATGTACGACTCGACGATCTCGTCGCCGAAGCGTTCGAAGCCCTCGCGGATGGTGGTGAAGACGCCGAGGGTCTTGGAGCCGGCGGAGTCCAGCGGGGCCGGGGTGGGGGCGAGCGGGCGGCGCGAGCGCAGCTCCTTGGCGAGCAGCCGCTGGCGGTACTCGCGGGGCATGTCGGCGTAGCGCCAGGCCTCCTCGCCGAGCCGGTCGAAGAGCTGACCGAGCGCGTGGTGGTGGGCCTCGGCGTGCTCGCGCACGTCCATGGTGGCGAGCTGCAGGCCGAACGCCTCGATGGTGCGGATGGCGCGGGCGAGCCGGCCGTCGGCGATCAGCTCGCCGCGGTGGGCGCGCAGCGAGTCCTGGATCATCCGCAGGTCGGTGATCAGTTCGCGGGTGCCGAGGTAGTCGCGGCCCTCGACGTGCGGGGTGCCGCCGGCCAGGCGCTCGCGGGTGTTCTCCAGCTTGAGCCGGATGCAGGTGGCCTTGAGGCGGTACGGCTCCTCGGCGTTCATCCGCTTGTAGCGCGGGCTCAGTTCGGGGAGCAGGTGGAGGTCGCTGTTGAGCGAGGCGAGCAGTTCGACGGAGGCGCCGGCCAGCCGCTCCGAGGTGGAGAGGGTGCTGCGCAGGTCGTCGATGGCGGCGAGGGCGTCCTTGATGCCGTACTCGTGCTGGAGGTTGAGGACGTCCCAGGTGACCTGCGGGGTGACGTTGGGGTTGCCGTCCCGGTCGCCGCCGATCCAGGTGCCGAAGGTGAGCGGGCGCACGCCGTCGGGCAGCTCCAGGCCGACCCGGGCGAGTTCCTCGTGCAGCTCCTC
The DNA here is from genome assembly GCF_042885845.1 of Kitasatospora sp. NPDC058032. Classification (NCBI taxonomy): domain Bacteria; kingdom Bacillati; phylum Actinomycetota; class Actinomycetes; order Kitasatosporales; family Streptomycetaceae; genus Kitasatospora; species Kitasatospora sp. NPDC058032. The sequence continues at coordinate 2,132 of NZ_JBHVRK010000005.1, forward strand.
CAGGACCTGCGGGACGGCGTCGCGGTAGAGCTCGTCGAGGTAGTAGACGGCGTTGCGGGCCTCGTCGGTGGGCTCCGGGCGGGCGATGCGCAGCTCGTCGGTCTGCCAGAGCAGGTCGATGACCTCGGCGAGGCGGCGGTCGGCCTGGCGGCGGGCGGAGCTGGTGCGGGCCGGATCGGCCTGGGAGAGGCCGGCGGCGATCTCCTCGCGATGGATGCGGTCGAGCAGTTCGCCGATCCGGCGCAGCTTGTTGAGGACGCTGCGGCGGGCCGCCTCGGTCGGGTGCGCGGTGAAGACCGGGCGGACGGCGAGGTGGGTCAGGGTGTCCTTGAGGTGCTTGGCGTCGGCCTCGGCCAGCTGGTCGGCGGTCTGCGCGAGCAGCGAGCCCTCGCGGGCGCGGCGGGTGGCGAACTCGCGGCCGCGGTGCACCTGCTCGGTGACGTTGGCGAGGTGGAAGTAGGTGGAGAAGGCGCGCACCAGCTTGGCGGCGGTCTCCAGGTCGATGTCGGAGAGCAGTTCGGCGGTGGCCTCGCCGTTGGTGCGGCTGAGCAGCCGGACCTGTTCGACCAGGCCGAGCAGCTGGGGACCTTCCTGGCGGACCAGCGTCTCGCCGAGCAGGTCGCCGAGGCGACGGATGTCCGCGCGCAATGCGGCGTTGTCGGCGACCACGGGGGTCGGGTTGTCCGCCTGGCTGGGGACCGGAGCGGTCACGGCTGGCTCCCTCGGGGTGGTGGGGTGTTCGGCAACGGCTCATCGTCACAGGGCTGCCCCGTGTGTGGCGGGTGTGACGCGTGCGGACCGCGCTGTCCGACGCGACCAGCATAGGTGTCGGCCGGGGCGCTGTCCGCGAAGTGGCCGGATGGCGGACAGCCATGCCCCGGACCGTATGTGGTCTGGACCACTCGGGGCCGGTCCGCGGCCGGTCCGGGGGGCGGCCGGGCCGGGTGCCGGGCGGCAGCCGGGCGGTTTCTCGGCGCGACCCGGTGGGGACGGGCCCGGGACGCGCCGTAGTCTGTGGGGCATGAGCAAGTCGCCTGGGGAGCGCACGCGGGACCGGTCGTCGTTCTTGTGGTGGCAGCGGCGGCGCAGCGCCCTCCTGGACGCCGGGCTCGCCGCCCTGGCGGCGCTGGAGTGCACCGGCAGCTCGATCGCGAACGTCGGCAGCCGGGTCCACCTCGGCGCGGCGGCGGAGATCGTGCTCGGGGTGTTCGCCGCGATGGCGGGCGCGAGCCTGGTGCTGCGGCGGCGCTGGCCGGCCGTCCCGGTGGTGGTCGCGCTGCTGGTGATGCCGGCCGTGCCGAGCATGGTGCTGCTGCTGGTGGCGCTCTTCACGCTGGCCGAGACCTGGGAGTGGCCCTCGCGCCGCCGGCGGGTGGTGGCGCTCTCCGCGCTCGCCTACGCCGAGGCGGCCGGGGTGATCCTGATGTCGATGCTCAACCCCGGCGAGTCGGTGACCGACCAGCCGCCGTTCTGGGGCCAGCTGGTGTTCTCACTGCTGGTGGCGGCCGGCGCGACGGCGGCTCCGGTGGTGACCGGCCTGTACGTCGGCGCCCGGCGGCGGCTGATCGATTCGCTCCAGGACCGCGCGCACGGCCTGGAGGCCGAGCTGGACCTGCTGGCCGAGCAGGCCAGGGAGCGCGCCCGCCGGGCCAGGCTGGAGGAGCGCACCCGGATCGCCCGGGAGATGCACGACGTGGTGGCGCACCGGGTCTCGCTGATGGTGGTGCACGCCGGGGCGCTGGAGCGGATCGTCGTCAAGGACCCGGAGAAGGCGACGCAGAGCGCCAAGCTGATGGGCGAGGTCGGCCGGCAGGCGCTCAACGAGCTGCGGGAGATCCTCGGCGTGCTGCGGATGTCCGACGAGAGCGCGCCGGAGCCGGACTCGCTGTCCGGCCTGCCGCGGCTGGTCGACCAGTCCCGGGCGGCCGGAATGGCCGTCACCCTGACCGTCAGCGGCAGCCGGCAGGAGTTCACCGGCGAGGCCGAGCAGACCGCCTACCGGGTGGTGCAGGAGGGGCTGACCAACGCCCACAAGCACGCCGGCGGCGCGCAGGTGTCGGTGCTGCTCGCCTACGCGCCGAACGGCGTGCGGGTGAGCGTGGTGAACGCCTGCCCGGGCGGTGAGCGGGCCGCCGTCGCGCTGCCCAGCGGCGGCAACGGGCTGGTCGGAATGCGCGAGCGGGTGGTCGCGCTCGGCGGCACCTTCTCGGCGGGGCCGGAGCGGGACGGCGGGTTCCGGGTGGAGGCGGTGCTGCCGTCCCGGCTGGTGGTCCGCCGGGACCGGCTGGTCTGAGCCTCCGGTCCGTCAGACCTCGTCGGCGGTGCGCAGCCGTTCCGGGGCGGTGCCCAGGACCAGCGTGCTGATCGCCTGGTCGACGCCGGGGCCGAGGTACCACTCACCGGTGTGGTCCAGGCTGTAGACCCGGCCCCGCTCGTCGATCGCCAGCAGCGCCTGCCCGTACGCCTCCTCGCCCAGCGGGGCGATCCGGACGTCCAGGGCGCGGCCCAGGTCGGCCAGGGTGCGCGGCTGGTGCAGGCCGCGCAGCGGGTCGATCAGGAACGGGGTGCGGGCCAGCTGCCGGCCGGGCCCGGTCAGGTCGAAGGCGAGGCCGCCGAACTCGGCCCAGGCCTCCACCGCCGCCGGGAACACCGCGTGCTGGACGCCGGCGGGGCTGCCGTGGCCGACCAGGGCGTCGGCCCACTCCTCGGCCTGCCGGATCTGCCAGCGCCCGGGGTGCCAGCCGGCCGCCTTGAGCTCGGCGGCGACGTCGGCCGGGAAGCGCGGGCGGGTCCGCGGCGCGGGACCGCCGAGCACGGCCGAGGTCGGGGTCGGGGAGGGGGCGGGCGGATTCAGGACGGGCTCCGGTGGCTCGGGGACGGGGGACGGGCGGTGCGCCGCACGGCCGGCACGGGGTGGCCGTGCGGCGGACCGGTCAGCCGGCGGCGGCCGGGCCGACCGCGACGCTCTGGACGGTGAAGTGGTCCAGCAGCGGAGCGCAGGAACGGCAGGGCGGCGCATGGGTACCGTGCGCGGGATCGTGCTCCTCGCGGATCCGTACGGTGGTCAGCCGGGCGCCCTTGAGCGCCTTGCGGGCCTCGTGCAGGGTCATCGGCTTGCGGGCGGCGCGCTTGGAGCGCCGGCCGTCCACCGCCGTCAGGTACCGGGAGAGCAGGACCGCCTCCGGGCAGCGGCCGGTGAAGCGCTCGCGGTGCTCCGGCGGCAGCGCGTCGAGGAAGTCGCCGACCAGTGGGTGCAGGACCGGACGGCGGTCCGACTTGTCGCCGGCCAGGGTCTGCACCTCGCCGCCCTTCAGCGAGAGCGCGGCGGCGACGGCGGGCAGCAGGCTGTCGCGGTGGTGGCGCAGCACCGGCGGTTCGGCCGGTTCCCCGGTGGTCATGGCGCGCCCTCCTCGTCGTCCCGCTGGTCGTTCGTCCGCCTCCCGCCCGGCCCTTCCGCCCGGCCCGGTGGTGGCACGGCTGTCAGGGGCCAGCCTGTCAAACGACACTGACAACCGCACATCCGGGGTGCGGAGGGCGGAGCCGACCGGCGGGCGGGCACGCGACGTTGGCCGGATCGGCACGGCATCATCACGACTCGTCCCCGGTTTTCCCGAATCCGCCCCCGGTGGCCGCGGCGGCCGGTAGCGTTCCAGCAGCGAGCGAGGGGTCGGCCGGTCCGGTGGGGGCACCGGGGGGAAACGGCAACGCCTCCGCTTGCCACGGCCGTTGGGGCCGCCGGGGCCGGGGGGCCCTGACGCCTAGCAAGGGGGGTCTTGCGATGACGGAAACCGCCAACGAGGCACCGGGCGAGCACGTGCCCACGCCGGGCACACCGCCGCAGCCGGTGCCCGCGCACCGGATCGGGATCGCGGTGGTCGGGGCCGGCTACTGGGGTCCGAACCTGGTCCGCAACGCGCAGCAGACACCGGCGCTGCGCCTGCACTGGCTCTGCGACCTGGACGAGGCGAAGTCCCGCCGGGTGCTCGGCGAGTACAGCACCGTCCGCGCCACCACCTCGTTCGCGGAGGTGCTGGCCGACGACCGGGTCGCCGCGGTCGCGGTGGCCACCCCGGCCGCCGCGCACTACCGGCTGGTCCGGGCCGCGCTGGAGGCCGGCAAGCACGTCCTGGTGGAGAAGCCGATCACCACCTCGGCCGCGGAGGCCGCCGAGCTGGTGGCGCTCGCCGAGCGGCGCGGCCTGGTGCTGATGTGCGACCACACCTTCTGCTACACCCCGGTGGTGCGCCGGATCCGGGAACTCGTGCACGGCGGGGAGATCGGCGACGTCCAGTTCTTCGACTCGGTGCGGATCAACCTCGGGCTGGTCCAGCCGGACGTCGACGTGCTCTGGGACCTCGCCCCGCACGACCTGTCGATCCTGGACTTCGTCCTGCCACCGGGTGTCGAGCCGGTCGGCGTCTCCGCCCAGGGAGCCGACCCGATCGGCGCCGGACGGGCCTGCGTGGCGTACCTGACGGTCCGGCTGAGCAACGGCGCGCTGGCGCACTGCCACGTCAACTGGCTCTCGCCCACCAAGGTGCGCACCACGCTGATCGGCGGCTCGCGGCGCACCCTGGTCTGGGACGACCTCAACCCGCAGGCCAGGCTCGCGGTCCACGACCGCGGCGTGGACCTCACCCCGCCCGACGAACTGACCGACGCGATCCGCCACCAGGCGCTCATCTCGTACCGGGTCGGCTCGATGGTCGCCCCCGCCCTGGTCGAGCAGGAGGCGCTGCGCAACGTGATGGCCGAGTTCGCCGCCGCCATCACCGAGGGCCGCGCCCCGCTCACCGACGGCCGGGCCGGCCTGCGGGTGCTCCAGTTGCTGGAGGCGGCCTCGCTCAGCCTCGAACTCGGCGGTGCCACCGTCCCGGTGGGCACCGGCCTCGACTCCGCACTGTCCGAAGCTCAGGAAAGGGCCGCCACCCGGTGAACGCTGTACAGATCGAGGGCTCCCGCTGCCTGGTCACCGGAGGGGCCGGCACCATCGGCTCCACCGTGGTCGACCAGCTGATCGAGGCCGGCGCCCGCGAGGTGGTCGTGCTCGACAACTTCGTCCGTGGCCGGACGGCCAACCTCGGGTACGCCCAGCGGATCGCCGCCCCCGGGCAGCTGCGCGTGGTGGAGGGCGACATCCGCGACCGCGCCCTGCTGCGCCGGCTGCTCGACCCGGGCACCGACCTGCTCTTCCACCTGGCCGCGATCCGGATCACCCAGTGCGCCGGCGAGCCCAGGCTGGCGCTGGAGGTCATGGTGGACGGCACCTTCGACGTGGTCGAGGCCGCCGCCGAGACGGGCGTCGGCAAGGTGGTCGCCTCGTCCACCGCCTCCGTCTACGGCCTCGCCGAGGTCTTCCCGACGCCCGAGACCCACCACCCCTACAACAACGACACCCTGTACGGGGCGGCCAAGGTCTTCAACGAGGGCCTGCTGCGCTCCTTCCACGCCATGGCCGGCCTGGACTACGTCGCACTGCGCTACTTCAACGTGTACGGGCCCCGGATGGACGTGCACGGCCGGTACACCGAGGTGTTCATCCGCTGGATGGACCGGATAGCCGCCGGCCGACCGCCGCTGATCTTCGGCGACGGTGCCCAGACCATGGACTTCGTCTACACCGAGGACATCGCCCGGGCCAATCTGCTGGCCGCCGCCGCGCCCGTCACCGACCGGGTCTACAACATCGCCAGCGCGAGCGAGGTCTCGCTGCGCGGGCTGGCCGACGCGCTGCTCGGCGCGATGGACCGCACCGACCTGGGCGTCGAGCACGGCCCGGCCCGGGACACCGCCGGCGGCGTGGTCCGGCGGCTGGCGGACATCGGCGCCGCCGAGCGCGACCTCGGCTGGAAGCCCGAGCTGGGCCTCGACGAGGGCCTGCGCCGGCTGGTCGCCTGGTGGCGCGAGCAGTAACCGAGCCGCCGTTGCCGTTGCCGTTGCCGTTGCCGTTCCCCGTCCCCGTCCCCGTTCCTCGTCCCTTGTCCCCTCGTACCGAGCACGCCCGAGCCAGCCTTCGGAGCACCCCTGTGTCCAGCAACCCCGTCCCGTCCACCATCCCGGTCATGGTGCCCTGGCTCGGCGAGGAGGAGGCCGAGGCCGCCGCCGAGGCGGTCCGCTCGGGCTGGGTGGCCCAGGGCCCCCGGGTCGCCGCGTTCGAGCGGGCCTTCGCCGAGCACCTCGGCGTCGAGCACGCGGTCGCGGTCTCCTCCTGCACCACCGCGCTGCACCTGGCGCTGATCGGCGCGGGTGTCGGGCCGGGCGACGAGGTGGTCGTCCCCTCGTTCTCCTTCATCGCCACCGCCAACGCCGTCACCTACGTCGGTGCGGTGCCGGTCTTCGCGGACGTCGACCCGGCCACCGGCAACCTCACCGCCGACACCGTCGAGCCGCTGCTCACCGAACGCACCAGGGCGGTGATCGCGGTCGACCAGGGCGGGGTGCCGGTCGACCTGGACGGCCTGCGGGCCGCCGTCGAGCCGCGCGGCGTCACCGTCGTCGAGGACGCCGCCTGCGCGGCCGGCTCGGTGTACCGGGGCCGGCCGGCCGGCGCGGGCGCCGAGCTCGCCGCGTACTCCTTCCATCCGCGCAAGCTGCTGACCACCGGCGAGGGCGGCATGGTCACCTGCCGGGACGGTGAACTCGCCGCCCGGCTTCGGCGGTTGCGCGAGCACGGGATGAGCGTCTCGGCGGCCGATCGGCACGCGGCGGCCGGCGGCGCGAGCCTGCTGGAGACCTACGACGAGATCGGCTTCAACCACCGGATGACCGACATCCAGGCCGCCGTCGGCCTGGTGCAGCTGGGCAAGCTGCCCGCGATGGTCGCCCGGCGGCGTGAACTCGCCGCCCGCTACCGGGAGCTGCTGGCCGGCACCGGCCTGCGGCTGGTCGAGGACCCGGCGCACGGCACCACCAACTACCAGTCCTGCTGGGTGCTGCCGCCGGACGGTGCCCCGGAGCGCGCCGAGCTGCTGGCCCGGCTCGCCGGGGCCGGGGTCTCGGCCCGGCGCGGCATCATGGCCGCCCACCTGGAGGCCCCGTACAAGGGGACCGCCCGGGTGCCGCTGCCCGCCACCGAGCTGCTCACCCGGCGTTCGCTGATCCTGCCGCTGTACCACGCGCTGACCGAGGAGCAGCAGGACCGGGTGGTGGCCGCGCTGCGGGCCGCACTCGGCTGAGGCCGCGGCCCGCCCGTGCTGCTGTCCGTCCGTCCGCTCGTCACGCCCACCGACCGGCCCAGGGGAGACCACAGGATGACCACCGACCAGCCCGTCCCGCTCGTCGACCTCGCGGCCGCGCACACCGAGATCGAGGCGGAGGTCCGGGCCGGCTTCGACCGGGTGCTCGCGAGCGGCGGCTACGTCAAGGGACCGGAGGTGGCCGGCTTCGAGGAGGAGTACGCGGCCTTCTCCGGAGCCCGGCACTGCGTCGGCGCCGCCAACGGCACCGACGCGCTCGAACTGGCCCTGCGCGCCCTCGACCTGCCGCCCGGCGGCGGCGTGGTGCTGCCCGCCAACACCTTCGTCGCCACCGCCGAGGCCGTCCAGCGGGCCGGCCTGCGCCCGGTGCTGGTCGACGCCGACCCCGAGCACCTGCTGATCGACCCGGTCCGGGTCGCCGAGGTGCTCGCCGACGCCGTCGCGCTGCTGCCCGTCCACCTCACCGGCCAGCTCGCCCCGATGGCGCCGCTGCTCGAACTGGCCGGCGGACGGCCGGTGGTGGAGGACGCCGCGCAGTCCCAGGGCGCCCGGCAGGACGGCCGGTCCCTGCACGGCCGGATCGCCGCGACCAGCTTCTACCCCGGCAAGAACCTCGGCGCGTACGGCGACGCCGGCGCCGTCGTCACCGACGACGACGACCTGGCCGCCGCCGTCCGGCTGATCGGCGACCACGGCTCGGCGCGCAAGTACGCGCACGAGCGGTTCGGCTTCAACTCCCGGATGGACGCGCTGCAGGCCGTCGTGCTGCGGGCCAAGCTGCGCCGGCTGGCCGGCTGGAACGAGGCCCGGCGGGCCGCCGCCGCCCGCTACGACCGGCTGCTGGCCGGGCTGGACGGTGTGTCGGTGCCGCGCACCGCGCCCGGCAACGAGCACGTCTGGCACCTGTACGCGGTCCGGGTCGGCGCCGGCCGCGGGCGGCGGGACGCGCTGCTGGCCGCGCTGAACGCGGCCGGGATCGGCGCGGGCGTGCACTACCCGGTGCCGGTCCACCTGCAGCCGGCGTTCCGGCACCTCGGTCACGGCGAGGGCGCGTTCCCGGTCGCCGAGCGGGCCGCCGGGGAGCTGCTGACGCTGCCGCTCTACCCGCAGATCACCGCCGGGCAGCAGGAGCGGGTGGTGGAGGCGCTGGCCAAGGCACTCGCGGCCTGAGCCGCGGCGCGCGCCGTCCCCGCACCGCTCGCCCCGGGTCGCGCGCGGGCGTGCCGGGCGGGGGGCCGGGCCGCGCGCGCACCCCCTACGCTGGTTTCCGACAGGCGCACCGAGAACATGCAGCAGCCAGTGGGGGCTCCCAGATGACGACAGGTCGGCCCGGCGTCGCCGCCGCACCGAACGCGGCGTACGCAGGTCAGGTGGTGCACTTCCCGGACCCGGTCCGTGCGGAGCGGCACCCCGCCGGGGTCCGGGTGGACGAGTACGGCTACCCGGACTTCGGCCCGTACGCCGCCGCGGCGGCCGAGGTCGCCGACCCGCCGGCCGGCTTCGGCGTCGACGAGCTGCGGCTGACCGACTACGTCTCGGCCAACGTCGCGCAGTTCACCCAGGGCCACCCGCTCTGGGCCGACCTGGAGACCGCCGTCGCGACCCCGCCCGGCTGGACCTGGCACCACGCGGTCGGCCGCGCCGCGCCCGGCTGGCGGCGGATGGAGCTGGTCCCGGTCGAGGTCAAGGCGCTGCTGCGGCACCACGGCGGCCTGGCCACCTCCTCCGCCGACCACGCGCGCCGCGGCACCCGGCCGCTGCAGGAGAAGCGGCCGGTGCACTTCTCGCTCGCCAAGGACGGCGGCGACCCGATCGGCGTCTCCGAGGACCTCGTGCAGCGGGCCGAGGAGCGGCTCGGGTACCGGCTGCCCGGCGCCTACCGCACCTTCCTCAAGCTCGGCGGCGGCCGCGCCCCGGTCGGCGTGGCGCTCGACGCGGAGCTCGGGCTGCTGCTCGACCAGCCCTTCCTGACGCTCACCGAGGAGTACGGCACCGCGGACGTCGTCTACGCCAACAAGTGCCTGCGCGACCACCTCACCAAGGACTACCTGGGCATCGCCTACGCCCAGGGCGGCATCGTGGCGCTGAAGGTGCGCGGCGAGCGGACCGGGTCGGTCTGGTTCTGCCTCTACGACGACGCCCGGGACACCGGTGCGCCGGAGGCGGCCGAGGAGCGGGTCGGGCGGCTGCTGCTGCCCTGCGGGGAGGACTTCGACGACTTCCTGCTGCGGCTGGCGGGGAGCCCGGCGGAGCTGGAGACGGTGGCCGGGCTGATGGTGGACGGCGGCTTCGCCCGTGCCGTCCCGGTGGGCTGACGTGGCGGCGTCGGGCCGTGCGGCCCGGACGGTCGCCGAGGGCGTGGAACGAGCGGGGACGATGGGGACAGGGGTGAACCGGGCGTGGTGACGTACGCGCAGGCGCATGAGCTCGCCGAGGAGTGGATCAACGGCGGGGTGCTGCGGGAGCGGCAGCGCGAGGTGCGGGTCCGGGAGTTCGACCTGGGCTTCGTCTGCTGGGCGGTGCAGCCGGGTGACGGCGCGGCGCCCGCCGAGGGGGAGGCCCGGCTGGTGATCGCCCGGGACTCCGGCGCGAGCACGCTCTGGCCCGCGCTGCCCGTCAACGAGGTGGTCCGGCAGTACGAGGAGGCCTACGGGCGGCCGGTCGCGGCCAATCCGGCCGGTGCGGCCCGGCCCGCGCCGGGACCGGTCGAGGCGACGTCCTTCCTGCTCAGCCCACCGCAGTGGCTGCAGGAGGCCGGTGAGGCGGCGCTTGCCGCGGAGGCGGAGCGGCTGGGGACGGGGGCTCCGGACGCCGAGCCGGCCGTCGACCGGGCCGTCGACCGGGCTGCCGACCGGGCCGCCGACCGGGGTGGCGCGCCGGCCGTTCCGCCGGTGGCGCCGCCGGTTCCGGCCGCGCCGCCGGCCGCCCCGGTCGTGCCGCCCGTCGTTCCGCCCGCCGCTGTGCCGGGTGCCGCTGTGACGCCCGCCGCTGTGACGCCCGCCGCTGTGCCGGGTGCCGCACCGGGTGCCGCGCCCGTCGCGCCCGAGTACGGAGAGCTGCCCGCGCCCGCCGTCCTGACCACGCCGCCGGTCTCCGAGCGGCCCGCCGGGGACGCGCCGACCATGCTCGCCCCGCCGCCCGGCCACCGGGAGCCGGCCGTCGCGCCCGCCCCGCGTGCGGAGGTCGAGGCGGCGACCGTGCTGCTGCCGGACGGGCTGCGCACCAACGGCGCCGGCCTGCCCGGCGAGCCGCGGGCCGGCTCCGAAGCGGCCACCGTGCTGCTGCCCGAGGGCGGTCTGCCGGGGCTGGCGGGTCTGCCGGGTGCGCCCGGCGGTCCGGGCACGCCCGCGCCGGGCACGCCGGTGCCGCCGCAGGGCGTGCCCGTCCCGCCGCAGGCCGCGGCCGTGGAGCCCGCGCCGACGCTGCTGGCGCCGCCGGACGGTCCGCCGGGCATGGCGGGTCTGCCGGGTGCGCCGGTCCCGCCGCCGGCCGCGCCGTCGGTCGAGCACGCCCCGACCATGCTCGCCTCGCCCGACGGCCTGCCCGGCCTGGCGGGCCTGCCCGGCGCGCCCGCGCCCGGTGCTCCGGTGCCGTCGCCCGCCGACGCGTCGGCCGGTGGCCGCAACCCGGCGTCCGCCCCGCCGCCGCCCCCGCCCGCCGGTCTGCTCGGCGGCCCGTCCGGCCCCGGCGCGGGTTCCGCTCCCGTCGGCCTCGGCCGCAACCCGGCGTCCGCCCCGCCGCCGCCCCCGCCCGCCGATCTGCTCGGCGGTTCCGGCCCGGCCCCCGCCGCGTCCGGCGGTCGCAGCGCCTCCAGCGCCCCGCCGCCCCCGCCCCCGGCGGGTCTGCGGCCCGGCGACGCCCCGCCCGCGCCGCCCGCCGCGCCCGTACCGGGCGCCGGTGTGGCGTACGAGCGCACCCAGCTGGCGGGCGCGATCGACCCGGCGCAACTCGGTGCCCCCGCCGACCCGGGCACCCCGCCGTCCGGCGGCCCCGCCGTCCCGCCGCCGCCCGGCGCGGGCGCGCCCGTCGACGCACCGGGGGCCGGTTACGGCTACCCGGGCGGCCCGGCGCCCGTCGGCCCCCCGGAGCCCGCCCCGGCCCCGGCCGCCCCGCCGGCGCCCGTGCCCGTGCCCGGGCCGCCGCCGGCCGCTCCGGTGCCGCCCGGCGTGCCCGCCGTCGGCCCGGGCTACTTCGCCGCGCTCAGCTACCGGGGCCCGGACGGCTCGGAGCAGAAGCTGCTGCACCGCAGCGAGCCCGGCACCCCGCACCCGGAGTGGAAGATCCTGCAGGACCTGCGACGGCTGAACGTGCCGCCGGAGCAGGTGCTGGAGCTCTACACCGAGCTGGAGTCGTGCGATCTGCCCGGCGGGTACTGCAACCGGATGATCGCCGCCTCCTGGCCGAACGTCCGGCTCACCCACACCGCCGACTACGGCCGCGACCACCACTCCCGGCAGGCCGGCATGGCCCAGCTGCTCGACCACCTGGACGAACTGCACCAGCTGGCCTCCGGCCAGCAGCGGGTCCGGCCGTTCCGGGTGCCGCTGCCCGCGCCGGGCACCGTCCCGCCGCTGCCGCCGCTCGCCCCGCAGCAGCTCGCCTCGGAGCTCGGCCAGGCCTTCGGGCCGAACGTGTTCCGCTTCGAGCAGCGCGCGGTGGCCCGTCAGGGCGTGCCCGAGCCGGTGGCGCAGACGCTGATGTGGGCGGGTCTGCCGCGCGAGTTCGGACCGTTCTTCTGGGCGCAGGCCCAGGAGGGCCGGCCGATCCCGACGCTCGCCGAGCTGGCCGCCGAGCGCGGCCTGCCGGGCGGCCCGGACTTCGGCGGTTACCTGGTGCTCGGCAACGACTACGGCCGGCAGCTCTGCGTGCAGTACGGCACCGCGCACGTGGTCGCGGTGGATCTGGAAGGAACCGGCGAGCCCCCCCGGTTCGTCAACACCGGTGTACCGGAGTTCGCCCGTTCGCTGGCCCTGCTGGGGCGGATGTGGCGGCTGCGGTACGGGCTGACCCCGGACCAGGCCGGTCGCTGGACGACGGACTTCCAGGCCCAGCTGGCCGCGATCGACCCGGCTGCGCTGCAGTCCGCGGACACCTGGTGGGCCGTGCTGCTGGAGCAGTTCTGGGACGGTCTGCTCTGAGCAGGCCGTGCCGGATCCGCGCAGGTGGCAGGGGGTCGTTCCGGTCTCCGGAACGGCCCCTTCGGCGTACCGGCGCGGCGGTGCCTCGTTGGGGTTTCGTCCAGATCCGCGCAAAATAGGTCAAGAGGATGGTCACTGTCGTCCATTCTCGACATGTTTCGATCCGCCCGACGCACGATTCCCGACCGGGTTCGCCGACCCGGTCCCCGAGCGGACCGATCCGTCCGATCATGGGCTCCGCAGCCCGCGACACGAGGGGAAGAGCCCATGAGCGACGCCGTCCCCCAGTACGGCTTCACCGTTGCCCGGCGCGGTTACGCGCCGGAGCAGGTCGACCGAGCCCTGACCGCGCTCACCGCGCAGCGCGACGAGGGGTGGGAACGGCTGAGCGTGCTCGGTGCCGGACTCCGGGAGATGGAGCGCCGGCTGGCCGAGATCCAGCAGGCCGCCGCCGACGCCCCCGAGCCCGACTACCAGGTGCTCAGCGACGAGGCCGCCGGCCTGGCCCGGATGGCCGAGAACGAGGCGCGCGCCGTCCGCGACAAGGCCGAACGGTTCGCCGAGGACCTCCGCGACGAGGTGTACGAGGCCGGCCAGGCACTCGACCGCGCCGCCAAGGAGTACGCCGCCACCACCCGCACCGAGGCCGACGCCGCCGTCCGCCGCACCGACGAGCGCACCCGGGCCGAGGCCGAGACCATCCGGGCCGAGACCGACCGCGAGGTCCGGTCCGTCCGGGACGCCGCCACCGGGCACGCCGCCAAGGTCCGGGTCGCGGCCGCCGAGGCCTCCGAGCGGGCCGAGGCCAAGCTGGCCGAGCTGCGCCGCAAGGCCGACGAGATGTTCGCCGAGGCGCAGGCCGAGGCCGACGCCGAGGACGCGACGGTCTCCGCCACCGCCGAGCGGCGGGTCAAGGAGGCCGAGCAGTTCCGCGAGACGGTGCTCGGCCAGATCAAGCAGAGCGACGCCGAGGCGCAGGCCCGGGCGGACCAGCTGGTCGAGCAGGCCCGGCGCGAGGCCGAGCGGATCAACGCGGCCAGCGACCGCGAGCAGCGCGAGTACGCGACCAGGCTGGAGACGGTGCAGCAGCACCTCGACCACATCAAGGCGACGCTGGCCTCGCTCACCGGTGCCGCGGTCGGCGCGATCGAGCCCGCGGCGCTCGCGGCGGCCACCGCCGTCCCGGCCACCGCCGTCCCGGTCGACGGTGCGCCGGTGGACCGGGCGCCGGTGGTGGGCCGGGCACCGGTGGTGGACTCGGAGGCCGACACCGGGGAGATCCCGCTGCCGGTCCTCGCGGACCCGCGGGCCGACCTCCGCAAGGAGGCGCTCCCGGCGCCGGCGAGCGAGGCGGCCACGGCGGTGCTGCGGGTCACCCCGGGGCGAATCACCCCGGCCCCGGCGGCCGCGGTCGCCACCGGACCGGTGCCGCCGCGCCCGGCCACCCCGCCGTCGGCGCCGACGGACGCCGGGGAGGGCCCGGCCGCCCCGGCCGAGCGGCCGGCCGAGGAGGAGACCCGGATCATCCCGAAGATCGTGATCATCGACGACGGCAGTGACTACGCCACCCCGAACACGGTCGGCTACCACCGCCGCTGATCCGTTCCGCGGCCCGTCGGGCCCCGGGTGCCCTCCGGCGCCCGGGGCCCGGCCCGTTCGCGACGCGTCCGTCCGGCGCCCCGGGGCTCACGGGGTGGGCCCGGCGTCCCCTTCGGCGAGCAGCCGGGTGAGCTTGGCGTCCTGGGCCCGGACGGCCGCGCGGTGGGCGTTCAGGGCCGGGCCGTTGCGGTCGATCTGCTGGCGCTGGTAGCCCGCCAGGACGGTGAACCAGACCCCGGCCAGGTTGCTGTCGGCGGTGCAGTCGGCGTCGGCCCGGGCGGCGGCCAGTTCGGCCGGGGTGGTCTCCGCCGCGGTGCGGAAGTGGTCCGGGAAGGTCGCCGGGTCGTCGGTCCGGAAGCCCGCGGCCGTCATGCAGGCGGCCCACCGCGTGGTCGCCGCCGTGACCCGTCCGTCCCGCCCGGTGGCAGCCATGGAGTCGGCGAAGAGCCGTCCGATGAGGTCGGCCCCCGGCCCGGGCGGCGAGCCGATCCGTTCGGCGGCCTGCCGGTCGCAGTCGACCCGGGCGGCGTCGTAGGCCTCGCCGGCCCCGGCCGCCGGTCCGGTCACGACGGTGGGGAGGTTCCGCCGGGGCGCGTGGAAGCCCTGGGTGCCCGCGGCCTGCGCGCCGAGGTACCCCCAGGCGCCGGCCGGGAGGGCGGTGGCGTTGTCCGGTGGCCGGGCCTCCTGAAGACCGTCGCCGCCGAAGCCGGTGTAACCGGCCCGGCGCATGCACGAGACGACCAGCGCATTGCGGACCCGAATCTCCTTGACGGAGGCTTCGTCGTCGGCCTGATAAGCGGAAAGCGGAAGTCCGGTCATTCCGGCCCGGCCGGATTCCGGGGCTTTCGGGACGTCGATCACCGGCGGGGTCATGGCGGAATCCGCGGAACCTCCTCCGGAGGGTCCGGCGCAGCCTGCGAGAAAGGCCGATAAAACGACCGCCGTGGCGGTGGCGGTGAATCGTCCGAAATGTGGCGGGCGGGCCAAGTGGAAGCTCCGATCCTCAGGAACGGCAGGACTGTTCGGACCCTAGCGCATGCCTGTGCGGAGCGGCCTGTCGGGCGTCGGGGCCGTGCGGCTTGGCCGGAAAAGAACTGTTCGGTCGTGCGGCGTCATGTCAGCCTCTGGAGTCGCAGCCGCTACCCCTTCGGAGGGTTCTCATGATTCGCCGCACAAATCTTTCGGAACGTTCTTCCGGGCATCGCTCCGGAAATGTCCTGAGTCGCCGGATCGGCGCACTCGCCGTGCTCACCGCGGCGGCCGCGACGTTGCTGCCGGCCGCGAATGCCGAGGCCATCAACCGGATCGATTGCGGGAACCGCAACGATTTCGCGAAGGTCTACAACTACGGTTACGGCAGCTCGCTCTGTTTCGCGAACGACGGGTGGATGGCGGTGCGCATCTACAACGTCGACCGGATCGACGCCGGGAACAACAAGGTCATCACGTACCTGGGCAGCGGCATGGGCTCGTGGACCGTCTTCACCTGGGAGCAGTACGACTTCAACGGCCACGTGGGCCACGAGGTGACGATGTACGACATCAACCTCTCCCGCTGGTAGCGGCCGGGGGACGGGCCCCGCGGGGCCGCGCGGGCGAGGAGGCCCGCTGACCCGCGGTGCCGGGCGGGTGCGGTCGCCCGGCACCGTTCCGACGGGTCAGAGCACCTCGACCGCGGCTCCCGGGGCCAGCCGGCGCCGGCAGTCCAGCACGTACCGGGAATGGGCGGTGACCGCCCCGTAGTCGAAGTCGTCGTGGTCGGCGAGCAGCACCACCGCGTCCGCCGCCGCCAGCTCCTCCGGGCTCGCCTCCACCCGGCGGACCGCGCCGAACGGGTCCCCGTGCGGGTCGTGCTCGGCGGCGCGCTGGCCGGGGATCACCGGCTCGGGCACGTGCACCCCGACCACCACGTGCGGATCGGCGGCCCGGACCTCGGCGCCCATCCGGACCAGCAGCTCGGCGACCCGGGCGGCCGGGGTCTCCCGGGCGTCGCCGGTGTTCTTCTTGTACGCCAGCCCGAGCAGCAGTATCCGCGAGCCCTTGACCGAGCGCTGCCGCTCGTTCAACGCCTCGGCGAGCCGGCGCACCACGTAGTCGGGCATGTGGCTGTTGACGTCGTTGGCCAGCTCGACGAACCGGAACGACTGGCCGAGCGCCCGCTCGACCCGCCAGGACAGGTAGGACGGGTCGATCGGCAGGCAGTGCCCGCCCACCCCCGGGCCGGGGGTGAACCGCAGATAGCCGAACGGCTTGGTGGAGGCCGCGTCGATGGCCTCCCAGACGTCGATGCCGAGGTCGTGCGCGAACATCGCCAGCTCGTTGACCAGCGCGATGTTCACGTGCCGGAAGGTGTTCTCCAGCAGCTTGGTGAGCTCGGCCTCCTTGCAGGAGGAGACCGGGACGGTCCGCTCGACCAGCCCGCCGTAGAAGCCCTCCACCGCCGCCAGCGACGCCGGGTCGATCCCGGAGACCACCTTCGGGGTGTTCTCCAGCCGCCAGGTCGGGTTGCCTGGGTCGATCCGCTCGGGGCTGTAGCCGAGGTGGAAGTCCCGCCCGGCGGTCAGCCCGGACCCCTGCTCCAGCAGCGGCGCGAGCAGTTCCTCGGTGGTGCCCGGGTAGGTGGTCGACTCCAGGACGACGCCCGCCCCGGGCCGCAGGTGCTGGGCGAGCAGGGCGGCCGAGGCCTCGATGAACGACAGGTCGGGCACGCCGTCGCGCAGCGGCGTCGGCACGGTGATCACCGCGATGTCGAAGCCCGCCACGTCGGACGGCTCGGCGGACGGCAGGTAGCTCCCGTTCTCCAGCAGCGGCCGCAGCCGCTCGGCCGGGATGTCCTCGACGTACGACTCGCCGACGGCCAGCCGTTTGATCCGGCGCTCGTCCACGTCGTAGCCGACCACCCGGTGCCCCACCTCGGCCGCGCGGACCGCGAGCGGCAGCCCCACGTAGCCCTGGCCTGCGATGACAACGCGCATGACGAAGAACCCCCTCCATCGCGACGCCCCCTGGCCCCTCCGGGCGTCCCCCACACGGTCTTCACATCAGGGTAGGGAGCGGGGCCTGCCCGCGCGGGTTTTCCCGGGATTGCGCCGCGAGGGGCCGGGGGAAGGGCCGGGGAGGGCGGCGGAGAGCCCGGACGTCGGCCGGGAAAAAGACTGAGGCCGAGACCCGTGGCGTCCTCCAGGAAAGGACGCCACGGTTCCCGGCGCGTGGGCGGGCGCCCCCACCCAGGGCCGCCCGGCCTCGCACCCCCGACCCCCATCGGGTGTGCGACCGTGCCTTCCGCAGCCATCCCCCACGGTTGGGTGCGGCGGGCACATTCACCATGGTGCGCGATCTCCATGGACGGGCAGTGACAGGAGTATGTCCAGTTCGTGGCAGAACGCGACGGTCGGGAAACGGTCCGGCGAAACGGGCGGAGCGGCAGGCCGCGGCCGGTGGTTCGCCTGCGCCTGACCGCACCCCGCCCCGCCCCGGCCGTGTGCCGGGTGCGCGTCAGCCCCGCGGCGTACCCTGGAGACCCCCGGCCGCTCGGCGTGCCGGGCCGTTCGCGTTGCCCGGACGGGCCCCCGGCCCCAGGGCAGCACCAGCCACGGGACGAAGAAGAGACTCCAGATGAGCCTGACCGGACTGCTCGATGTCGTCGCGCGGGACGCGGCCCTCGCCGAGGCGATCGAGGCCGCGACCGCCACCGGTGCCGCGGCCGGCGGCCGCCGGCACCTCGACCTGGTCGGGCCGCCCGCCGCCCGGCCGTTCGCGATCGCCGCGCTGGCCCGTGCGCTCGCCGGGCAGGCGGCCGGGGAGCGGGGCCGCCCGGTGCTGGCCGTCACCGCCACCGGCCGGGAGGCCGAGGACCTCGCCGCCTCGCTCCGTTCGCTGCTGCCGCCGGACGCGGTCGCCGAGTTCCCGGCCTGGGAGACGCTGCCGCACGAGCGGCTCTCGCCGCGCTCCGACACGGTCGGCCGCCGGCTCGCCGTGCTGCGCCGGATCGTCCACCCGCGTGCCGACGACGCCGCGGCCGGGCCGGTGCAGGTGATCGTGGCGCCGGTGCGCTCGGTGCTCCAGCCGCAGGTGAAGGGGCTGGCCGAGCTGGAGCCGGTGGCCGTCCAGCGGGGCGAGTCGCACGACCTGGAGGAGATCGCCCGCAAGCTTGCCGCAGCCGCCTACTCGCGGGTCGAACTGGTCGAGAAGCGCGGCGAGTTCGCGGTGCGCGGCGGCATCCTGGATGTCTTCCCGCCGACCGAGGAGCACCCGCTGCGGGTGGAGTTCTGGGGCGACGACGTCGAGGAGATCCGGTACTTCAAGGTGGCCGACCAGCGCTCGCTGGAGATCGCCGAGCACGGTCTGTGGGCACCGCCCTGTCGTGAGCTGCTGCTGACCGACGAGGTGCGGGCCCGGGCCGCCGAGCTGGCCGCCGAGCACCCGGGGCTGGCCGAGATCCTGGACAAGATCGCCGAGGGCATCGCGGTCGAGGGCATGGAGTCGCTGGCGCCCGTCCTGGTCGACGACATGGAGCTGCTGCTGGACGTGCTGCCGCTCGGCTCGGTCGCCGTGGTCTGCGATCCCGAGCGGGTCCGCACCCGGGCCGCCGACCTGGTGGCGACCAGCCAGGAGTTCCTGCACGCCTCCTGGGTGGCGGCCGCGGCCGGCGGCGACCGGCCGATCGACCTGGAGGCGATCGACGTCTCGGCCGCCTCGCTGCGCTCGCTCGCCGAGGTGCGCGAGCACGCCGCCGAGATCGGCCTGCCGTGGTGGTCGGTCAGCCCGTTCGCGACCAGCGACGCCGCGGTCCACGAGGTGCTGGAGTTCGACGCCAACACGCTGACCCTCGGCATGCACGCGGTCGAGGCGTACCGGGGCGACACCGCGCGGGCGATCGCCGACGCCAAGGAGCGGCTGGCCTCCGACTGGCGGGTCGTCATGGTCACCGAGGGGCACGGCCCGGCCTCGCGCCTCGCCGAGGTGCTCGGCAACGAGGGCATCCCGGCCCGGCTGGTCGCGGACCTGTCCGAGGCGCCGACCCGGGACGTCGTGCACGTCTCCTGCGGCTCGATCGAGCACGGCTTCGTCGACGAGGCGCTCAAGCTGACCGTGATCACCGAGACCGACCTGTCCGGCCAGAAGTCCTCCACCAAGGACATGCGGCGGATGCCGTCCCGGCGCCGCAACGCGATCGACCCGCTGGCGCTGGCGGCCGGCGACTACGTGGTGCACGAGGCGCACGGCGTCGGCCGGTACGTGGAGATGGTGCAGCGCACCGTGCAGGGCGCCACCCGCGAGTACCTGGTGCTGGAGTACGCGCCGGCCAAGCGCGGGCACCCCGGCGACCGGCTGTTCGTGCCGACCGACCAGCTCGACCAGGTCACCAAGTACGTCGGCGGGGAGGCCCCGACGCTGCACCGGCTCGGCGGCGCGGACTGGGCGAAGACCAAGCAGCGGGCCAAGAAGGCGGTCAAGGAGATCGCCGCCGACCTCATCAAGCTGTACTCGGCCCGGATGGCCGCGCCGGGCCACACCTTCGGCCCGGACACCCCGTGGCAGCGCGAGCTGGAGGACGCCTTCCCCTACGCGGAGACGCCGGACCAGCTGACCACCATCGCCGAGGTCAAGTCGGACATGGAGAAGTCCGTCCCGATGGACCGGCTGATCTGCGGCGACGTCGGCTACGGCAAGACCGAGATCGCGGTGCGCGCGGCCTTCAAGGCGGTGCAGGACGGCAAGCAGGTGGCGGTGCTGGTGCCGACCACGCTGCTGGTGCAGCAGCACTTCTCGACCTTCGCCGAGCGGTACGCCAACTTCCCGGTGAACGTGCGGGCGCTGTCCCGGTTCCAGACCGACAGCGAGGCCAAGGCCGTGCTGGAGGGGCTGTTCGAGGGGTCGGTGGACGTCGTCATCGGCACCCACCGGCTGTTCTCCTCGGAGACCCGCTTCAAGGACCTCGGGCTGGTCATCGTCGACGAGGAGCAGCGCTTCGGCGTCGAGCACAAGGAGCAGCTGAAGAAGCTGCGGGCCAACGTGGACGTGCTCACCATGTCCGCGACCCCGATCCCGCGCACCCTGGAGATGGCCGTCACCGGCATCCGCGAGATGTCCACCATCACCACCCCGCCGGAGGAGCGGCACCCGGTGCTGACCTTCGTCGGACCGTACGACGAGAAGCAGATCTCGGCGGCGATCCGGCGTGAACTCCTGCGCGAGGGCCAGGTGTTCTACATCCACAACCGGGTCGAGTCGATCGACAAGGCGGCCGCCCGGCTGAAGGACCTGGTGCCCGAGGCGCGGATCGCCACCGCGCACGGGCAGATGGGCGAGACCCAGCTGGAGAAGGTGGTCGTCGACTTCTGGGAGAAGGAGTTCGACGTCCTGGTGTCGACCACGATCGTGGAGTCCGGCATCGACATCTCCAACGCCAACACGCTCATCGTCGAGCGCGGCGACACCTTCGGCCTCTCCCAGCTGCACCAGCTGCGCGGCCGGGTGGGCCGGGGGCGGGAGCGCGGGTACGCGTACATGCTGTACCCGCCGGAGAAGCCGCTGACCGAGACGGCCCACGAGCGGCTGGCCACCATCGCCCAGCACACCGAGATGGGCGCCGGCATGTACGTGGCGATGAAGGACCTGGAGATCCGCGGGGCGGGCAACCTGCTCGGCGGCGAGCAGTCCGGGCACATCGCGGGCGTCGGCTTCGACCTCTACATGCGGATGGTCGGCGAGGCGGTGGCCGAGTTCCGGGAGTCGCTGGCGGGCGGCGGCGAGCCGGAGGAGGAGCCGCTGGAGGTGAAGATCGAGCTGCCGGTCGACGCCCATGTGCCGCACGACTACGCGCCGGGGGAGCGGCTGCGCCTCCAGGCCTACCGCTCGATCGCGGCGGTCAACTCGGAGGAGGACATCACCCAGGTCCGGGACGAGCTGGTCGACCGGTACGGCAAGCTGCCCGAGCCGGTGGAGAACCTGCTGCTGGTGGCCGCGCTGCGGCTGTACGCGCGGCGGTGCGGCATCGCGGACATCACGCTGCAGGGCTCCAACGTCCGGTTCGGGCCGGTCGAGCTGCGGGAGTCGCAGCAACTGCGGCTGAACCGGCTCTACCCGCGCAGCCAGGTGAAGGCGGCGACCCAGCAGCTGCTGGTGCCGAGGCCGTCCACCGGGCGGATCGGCGGCAAGCCGCTGGTCGGGCGGGAGCTGCTGGCGTGGTGCCGGGAGTTCCTGTCGACGATGTTCGACGACCTGGCGGGGGCCAAGAAGTAGCGGCCCCCGGGGGGCGGGGCGGGAGGTGCGGCGGTTCCGGGCGATGCGCCCGGGACCGCCGTTGTCGTCGGTGGGCCGGTGGGCCGGTGGGTCGGTGGGCCGGGTCGGCGGGCGTGCGGGCCGTGAACAGAGCCGTCAGCCGATCTTCCACTGGCCGACCTGGTCGGCGAAGCCGTTGTCCAGGGCGAACTGGACCTTGTCGAGCTTGGTGCCGTCGGGGACCTCGAAGACCACGAAGCCCTTGCCCGAGTCGCCGGCGGCGATGTTGGTCGGGGTCTGGAAGGACGGGCCGGCCTTGGTCTCGGCGAACGTCGGGCCGTACGCCTGGCCCTGGTCGTCGATCAGCTTGGCGCTGCTCCACGGCGCCTCGCCGTACGCCTTGGAGCCGGTCGCCTTGATCTGGAACTGCACGGCGACGTAGTGCTTTCCGGCCGCCGCGGTGAGGTACTCGTTGCTGCTCGCGGCGGGGTCGACCACCTTCAGCGCGCTGACGTCGGCGGTGTTGCCCTTCTCCAGGGTGCCCTTGAGGGCGATGGTGTCGCCGACCTTGGCCGGGGCCTTGGCCGCCTCGGCGGGCTTGCTCTCGGCGGGCTTGGCCGGGGTGCCGCCGTCGGTGGCCGCCGGGGCCGGGGCGGCGGCGGTCTGCTTGGCCTCGGTGGAGACGGAGGTGCCGCCGGTGGAGTCGCAGGCCGTCGCGGTGAGGGCGACGAGCGCGGCGCCGGCCAGCAGGACGGCGGTGCGGCGGGTGCGGCGGGTGGTGGCGGACATGGCTGTCTCCTTGGTCTCTGCGAACTCGCGGTTCCCGGTGCCGACCTGGCGTGCTGTCGACAGGAGAGATCACACCATGTGCTGTGAACCGAGTCAACAGGGATTCATGAAACCTCTCCGTTCACGTGTGAACGGATCGACGGAAGGTGCTGGCTATGCTGTGTGGTCACACCGATGCCGCCGCCGCGTCGTCCGCCGCCGCGTCGTCCCGCCGTCGTCGCCCGCTGCCGCCGCCGAAGGAGCACCCATGCCGGACCGTCCCGAGGTGACCGCCGTCGAGATCGCCCGTCTCGCCGGGGTGGGCCGCGCCGCCGTCAGCAACTGGCGCCGCCGCCACCCCGACTTCCCCCGCCCGGTCGGCGGCACCGACAGCAGCCCGACCTTCGCGCTCACCGACGTCGAGTCCTGGCTCCGGGCCCAGGGCAAGATCGCCGAACTGCCGCTGCTCGAACGGGTCTGGCGGCTCGTCGAGACCCTGCGCGACCCGGGCGGCCACCCGGCCGCCCCGCTGGTCCTGGCCGGCTCCGTCCTGCTGCTGCACCATCGCGCGCCGGAGCGCTGGGGCGCGCTCGCCGACCAGCCGGACACCAGGCTCGCCACCGGCCTGCCGCGCGCCCTCGCCGACACCGCCCGTGCCGCGCTCGGCCCCGACGGCGCCGCCGGCCTGCGGCAGCCCGGCCTGCTCGGCTCCACCGAGCTGGACCTCGCCCGCCTGCTCGCCGAACTCGCCGCCGCGGCCGGCCCGGCCGGCGCCTTCGAACAGCTCCTCGCCCGCTACGCCGAGGCCAACACCCGCCAGCTCAGCCCCACCCCGCCGGAGGCCGCCGAACTGCTCGCCGCCGTCGCGGGCGTCCCCGCCACCGTGCTCGACCCCGCCGCCGGCCTCGGCGCGCTGCTGCTCGCCCTGCCGCCCACCACCGACCGCTACGGCCAGGACGCCGACCCGGTCACCGCCGCGCTCGCCGGGCTCCGGCTCGTGCTGCGCACACCCGCCGCCGACCCCGCCCCGCTCCCGGTCGAGCTCCGCCCCGGCGACGCCCTGCGCGCCGACGCCTACACCGGCCACACCTTCGACGCGGTGCTCTGCCAGCCCCCCTACAACGAGCGGGACTGGGGCCACGACGAGCTGCAGTTCGACCGGCGCTGGCCCGGCGGTCTCGTCCCGCCGCGCGGCGAGTCCGAACTCGCCTGGGTGCTGCACTGCCTCGCCCACACCCGCCCCGGCGGGCTCGCCGCCCTGCTGCTCCCGCCGACCGTCGCCGCCCGCCGGGCCGGCCGCCGGGTCCGCGCCGAGCTGCTGCGCTCCGGCGCGCTGCGCGCCGTCGTCGCGCTCCCGGCCGGCGCCGCGCCCCCGTACGGGGTGCCGCTCCACCTCTGGGTGCTGCGCGCCCCCCGCCCCGGCGACGACTTCCGCCAGGTCCTGATGCTGGACGCGGCCTCCGCCTCGCCCGGCTCGGCCGAGGCCGCCGAGGGCGGCCGCGACAAGGTCCGCTGGCCCGAGCTGCGCCGCACCGTCCTGGACGCCTGGCGGGCCTTCGACCTCGCCGCCCGCGAGGGCCTGCCGCTGCCCGCGGACCGCCCCGGCCGGCACCGGACCGTGGCGGCGATCGACCTGCTCGACGACGAGACCGACCTCTCGCCCGCCCGCCACGTCCCGCCGGCCGCCCCGCCCGGCGGCGCCGCCGGGCTCTCCCACCTCGGCGGCCGGCTGGCCGAGCTGCTGGCCGGCCTCGCCGACCCCGCGGCACTGCTGCCCGAGCCGACCGGCGAAGCGGGCGGCGGCGCGAGCAGCGGTGGCGGCGCGGTCGTCACGCTGGCCGAACTGGTCCGTTCCGGGCTGCTGGAGGTGCACTCCTCCGGGGCCGGCGCGCCCTCCCGCCCGGCCGCCGCCGACCCGGGCGGCACCCCCGTCCTCACCGAGCAGGACCTGCTCACCGGCAGCGCCCCCGGCGCCGTCCTGGACCGGACCGCCGAAGCCGCCGACGCCGTCCCGCTGACCCGCCCCGGCGACGTCCTCGTCCCCGCCCTCGGCGGCGGCACCGCCCGCGTCGTCGGCCCGGACGGCCCGCCCGCCGGAGCCGCCCTCGGCCGCCAGCTCCACCTGCTGCGCCCCGACCCGGCCGCGCTCGACCCGGAGTTCCTGGCCGGCCACCTGCGCTCCACGGCCGCCGCCCGCCGGGCCGCCAGCCACGCCTCCACCACCACCCGCCTGGACATCCGCCGGGTCGAGCTGCCGCGTCTGCCGGTCGCCGAACAGCGCGGGCTGGGCGCGGCGTTCGCCCGGCTCGCCGCCTTCGACACCGCCCTGCAGCGCGCCGCCACCCTGGCTCACACCCTCACCCAGGCCGCCACCGACGCCCTCGCCGCCGGCACCGCCGCGCCCCCGTCGGCACCCTGACGCCCGCCCCGGAGGCCGGTCCGGTCGACGTCCCGCGCCGGGGTCGCCCGACAGGCCCGGGCGGTACGGTGTGCGGGACCGATTCGGTGATCGGGACCGCCGTCGTCCTCACCCGCTCAGGAGCGCGCATGTCAGGGCAGTACCCCGGGCAGTTCGGCCCACCGCCCGGTGGCGCGCCGGCCGGCGGCATACCCGGCACCGGACCGCAGGCCTACGCCCCGACCGTCGCCGTCCCGCCGCAGGGCCGTGGCCGCAAGCCCGGGCCGTACGGCGTGCTCGGCCGGATCCTGGTGGTCCTCGCGCCGGTGCTCTCCTTCGGTCTGCTCGGCATGGTCCCCTCGCTGCTGCTGGCGATCCGTCGGCGCCGGTGGTACGACGTCCTGGGCGCGGTGGTCTACGCCGGGCTCTTCCTCACCTTCTTCATCTCCGCAGGGGTCGCCGGAAGCTACCCCAAGGGCGACGCCCCGACCGCCGACACGGTCGGCACCACGATGATGCTGCTGCTGGCGTTCACCCCGCCGGTGCACTTCCTGCTGATGGACCGCCAGGCGGTCTGGTCGGCGGCCCGGCCCGGCCGGCAGCCCGTTCCGGCCGGCTCCTACGCGCCGCCGCCCGCCGGGTACGGCTACCCGGCGCCCGCCGCCCCCGTCCAGCCGTACCCGGTCGCCCGGCCGTACCCGCAGCCCGCGCAGCCCTACCCCGCCGCCCAGCCGTACGGGAGCGCCGCCCCGTACCCGCAGACGGCCCGGCCCTACCCGGTCGCAGACTCCCACCCGTCGGCCATCTCGCACCCGCCGGTCCGCGCCGCGGGTCCCGGCCCCGCCACTCCCGCCACTCCCGCCGGCCCCGCCACCTCCGACGAGCTGCGCGAACTCGGCGAGCTGCTGCGCCGTCAGGCCCGCGAGGACCGCCCGTGACCGCCGCCCGGGTGATCGGCGGCCGCTACCACCTCACCGAGAAGATCGGCCACGGCGGCATGGGCCAGGTCTGGGCCGGCCGCGACGAGCGGCTCGCCCGCCCGGTCGCGGTCAAGCTGCTGCGCACCGACCACCTGCTCGCCGCCACCGGCGCCACCGGCCCCGCCCGCGCCGGACACCTCGGCCCCGGCGACGAACTGCGCCACCGCTTCCTGCGCGAGTGCCGCACCACCGCCGCCCTCGACCACCCGGGCCTGGTCACCGTCTTCGACGCGGGCGAGGACGGCGGCGAGCTGTACCTCGTCATGCAGCGCGTGCCCGGCGTCAGCCTGGCCGACCTCATCGCCGAGGACGCGCCGTTCCCGGTCGAGCGCGCCGTCTCGGTGGCCGCCCAGCTGTGCGCCGCACTGGCCGCGGTCCATGCCGTGCCGGTCGTCCACCGGGACCTCAAGCCCAGCAACGTGATGGTCCGTGAGGACGGCCGGACCGTGCTGCTCGACCTCGGCATCGCCACCGCGATCGATCCGACGGCCACCCGCCTCACCCTCACCGGCGTCCCGATCGGCAGCCCCTCCTACATGGCGCCGGAACAGGCCCTGTCCGCCACCGTCGACCCGCGCAGCGACCTCTACGCGCTCGGCTGCCTGCTGCACGAGATGCTGGCCGGCGAAGGGCCGTTCCGCGCCCCCACCGCCCTGGGCCTGCTGCGTCGGCACGTCGACGACCCGCCGGTGCCGCTGCGCGAGCTGCGCCCGGACGTGCCGGCCCCGCTGGAGCGGCTGGTCCTCGACCTGCTCGCCAAGCGGCCGGAGGACCGCCCGGCCGACGCGCAGGCGGTGCACGAGCGGCTGCTTCCGCTGCTGCCCGCCGCCCTCGCGGTGCCGCAGCCCCGGTACGGGTCGCTGCCCGATCCGGCCCGCCCGTACCGGCACCCGCTCCAGCCGCAGCCCCGGCCGGCGGGCGCCGCACCGGCCGCGTCGGCCCGGGTGGCGCCGCCGTTCCTGATGGCCGCGGTGCCGAACCCGCCCGCCGCCGCGCCGCCTCCCGCGGTGCCCGTCGCGGCGGGGGAGGACTTCGCGGCGGCCTGTGCCCGGCTCTCCGACCTGGTCGACGCGGGCCGACGGGCCGAGGTGCTCGACCTCGCCGCCCGGCTGCTGGCCCGCGGCCGGTCCGAACTCGGCGACGGGGCGGCGATGGTCCGCACCGTCCGCACCATCTACGCCCGCACGCTGCTCCAGGAACGGCGCCACCACGAGGCCCTGCCGGAGTACCGGCTGCTCGCGGCCACCGCCGAGGGCGGGCCGCACGGGCGGCGGGCGCTGGAACCGCGCTACCGGGCCGCCGAGTGCCTCGAACAGCTGGGGCGGGGCGCGGAGGCGCTCGCCGAGTTCCAGTCCCTGCACGCGGTGTGGCCGGAGAGCGAACCGGAGCGGCTGCTGGACCTCCGGGAGCGGATCGGCGTGCTGCTGGCCTCGCTCGGCGAGACGGAGGCGGCCTGGTCGTGGCTGCTCCAGCTGCTCTTCGACCGCGAACGCCGCGAGGGGCCCCACCACCCGGCCGTCCGCCGTCTGCGCCGGACCCTCGACACCCTCCAGCCCCACCGCACCGCCGCCACCCCCTGGCCCCCGCAGGGCTGACCGGGGGCGAGCGAAGGGCGGGGCCGCACGGGCGGGGCACGCACCGGGCAGGCCGCGGCGGGCGCACAAACCGGGGGGCGGGGCCGCGGGCCGGGCGGGTAGGTTCGGGGTGTGACGACGAATCCCCCGGGTGCGAAGCTGATCCTCCTCATCACCACCCACCGGGTGGCCCCCGGTCTGCTCTCCTGGCCCGCCTGGGAGGCGCTGCGGTCGGCCGGCCGGGTGCTCGCCGCCGACCCCGCCCACCCGCAGCTGCCCGCCGTGACGCAGGCCGGCGTCGAGGTCCGGATCGTGACCCCCGGCTCCGCCCCCGCGCTGGCCCGGCTGCTCACCGGGGCCCCGGCCGAGCTGCCCGCCACCGCCGGCCCGACGGTCTGGCTGGGCAGCCCGGACGGCGACCCCGGGCTGACCGACGCGCTGGCCCGCCTCGCCGTCGAGCACGCCGGCGAGGTGCCGGAGATCGAGGTGCTGCCCGGCTCCTACGACCTGCCGGGCGCGCGGCTGCTGGACCTGGTCTCCGTGATGGACCGGCTCCGCTCGCCGGGCGGCTGCCCGTGGGACGCCGAGCAGACCCACGCCAGCCTGGTGAAGTACCTGGTCGAGGAGGCCTACGAGCTGGTCGAGGCGATCGAGGAGGGGGACCGCGACATGCTCCGCGAGGAGCTGGGCGACGTCCTGCTCCAGGTCTTCTTCCACTCCCGGATCGCCGAGGAGCACCCCACCGGCGCCTTCTCGATCGACGACGTGGCGGGCGACATCGTCGACAAGCTGATGTACCGCCACCCGCACGTGTTCGGCGACGCCGAGGCGAGCGGTTCGGCCGAGGTGGAGGCCAGCTGGGAGGCGCTCAAGGCGGCCGAGAAGTCGGAGCGCGAATCGGTGCTGGACGGCGTGCCGGCCGGGCTGCCCTCGCTCGCGTACGCGGCGAAGCTGGTGTCCCGGGTGCGCCGGGCCGGATTCGCGGGCGTGCCGGACGAGCCCTACGAGCTGCCCGCCGACCTCACGGCGGAGTCGGCGGGCCGGCTGCTGCTCGCGGTGGCGCAGCGCGCGCACGATGCCGGCGTCGACGTCGACGCCGCCCTGCGGGCCGCGGCCCGCGGCTACCGGGACGCGGTGCGCGCCGCCGAGGGCCTGAAGCCGGAGGAGTAGCGGTCACGCACCCGGGTACCCCACCCCGGGCGGCCCCACCCGGACGGCGGCGCCTCAGACGGCGGCGACGTCCTCCACCGGACGGCGCTGCGCCGGGACGACGACCTCCCCGATCGCCTCGCCGACCAGGGCGACGAGTTCGGCGAGCCGCTCCAGGTCGAGGTGGTCGGGCAGGTCGGAGAGGGAGACGATCCGCTCGCCGTCCGGCCCGGCCACGCAGAACAGGTCGATCGGGCCCAGGTGCTTCTCGGCGGTGTCGACCAGCGCGGCGACGTCACTGGGGCGGCGGACGTCGCCGCAGACGCCGACGACCGGGCAGCCCGGCCGGTCGAGCTCGGTGGCGAGGTCCTCGGCGACCCCGACCTGCTGGTCGGCGATCAGCACGCCGGCGGCGCCCGCCGCGGTGAGGCGGCGGGCGAGGTCCGCCCCCGACCCGCCGGCGAGGACGGTGATCACGACGACCGAACCGGTGACCCGCATGGCCTTGCTCCTCCCTGTGGGCGGCTCCGCACCGTCGCCCACGGACATCTTGCGGAGGATCGTAGGCAGGTCCTGACCCTCCGCAACAGGAATTACCCCTCAGGTGACCAGGCTCACGCCTGCCACGCGGAAGGGCTTCGCCCGGTGCCCCGAGAGCCCCTGTGCACGCCGTGCGGTCACCGGGACACGCCCGGGATACCGTCGACCCATGCCAGCTCAGCCCGCCTCCGCCCGTCCGCCCCTGTTCACCTGGGAGTTCGCCGCCGATCCGTACCCCGCGTACGCGTGGCTGCGCGAGCACGAGCCGGTGCACCGGACCGCCCTGCCGAGCGGGGTCGAGGCGTGGCTGGTCACGCGGTACGCGGACGCCCGGCAGGCGCTCGCGGACAGCCGGCTCTCCAAGAACCCGGTGCACCACAGCGAGCAGGCCCACCGCACCGGCCGGGTCGGCATCCCGGGCGAGCGCCAGGCCGATCTGATGACGCACCTGCTGAACATCGACCCGCCGGACCACACCCGGCTGCGCCGGCTGGTGTCCAAGGCGTTCACGCCGCGCCGGGTGGCGGCCTTCGAGCCGCGGGTGCAGCAGCTGACCGACCGGCTGATCGACGGCTTCGCGGCGCGCGGCTCGGCCGACCTCATCCACGAGTTCGCCTTCCCGCTCCCCATCTACGCGATCTGCGACCTGCTCGGGGTGCCGGCCGAGGACCAGGACGACTTCCGGGACTGGGCCGGGATGATGATCCGTCACGGTGGCGGCCGGCGCGGCGGGGTGGGGCGCGCGGTGAAGCGGATGCGGGCGTACCTGGCCGAGCTGATCCACCGCAAGCGGGCCGACCTCGGCGACGACCTGATCTCGGGGCTGATCCGGGCCAGCGACCACGGTGAGCACCTGACCGAGAACGAGGCGGCGGCGATGGCCTTCATCCTCCTGTTCGCCGGTTTCGAGACGACGGTCAACCTGATCGGCAACGGCGTGTACGCGCTGCTGCGCAACCCGGGCCAGCGGGCCCTGCTCCAGGAGTCCGTCGGGCGCGGCGAGAGCGCGCTGCTGGAGACCGGGATCGAGGAACTCCTGCGGTACGACGGGCCGGTGGAGCTGGCCACCTGGCGGTTCGCGACCAGTCCGCTGACCATCGGCGGGGTGGCGATCCCGGTCGGCGACCCGGTGCTGGTGGTGCTCGCGGCGGCGGACCGGGACCCGGCGCGGTTCGCCCACGAGAACACCCTGGACCTGGCCCGCGCGGACAACCCGCACCTGGGTTTCGGGCACGGCATCCACTACTGCATCGGCGCGCCGCTGGCGCGGCTGGAGGGGCGGGCCGCGCTGGCCACCCTGCTGACCCGGCTGCCGGACCTGCGGCTGGCCGCCGACCCCGACGACCTGCGCTGGCGCGGCGGTCTGATCATGCGTGGACTCCGTGAGCTTCCGGTGGAATTCACGCCGGAGAAAGCGCAGCTCGGAGCGGTTCCGGAGGCCGGTTCGGGGAGCTGACGAACCAGCACAACCGGCTGATGGGGACTCTCCGTTGCCCACTTTCAGGGGGTCTGAACCATCCTCAATCCGGACATACCGCCTCGGTTGGTAGGCAATCAATCACATGACGTGATGTTGATGTGATATCTGCGATATGAGCTTGTGATTGCTCTGAAGATCTGTCTACTCTCCGTGGAGTTCGCAGCTGCGAGCCCCGTGCGCGGAACGCCGAGTCCTGCCCGCCGCACCACGGGAAACCGATCAGAACCCTGGGCAGGGGCGGGGGACCCAGGTTTTGCGCCGTCTCCCACGGCTAGGGGTGAAGCCGCCTCCGCGCGGCCGGGCCACCTCCCGGTCCGAACCCGACAGCTCACCTCGCAGGCGTGCGGAGAGGGACCTCTTCATGCTGTTCGTTGGAACCGGTCGTCACCGTCGCCGTACCCAGGCCGAGAAGGCCATCGCCGTCGCCGGTGTCGCCGGCGTCGGGCTGGCGATGCCCATCCTGAGCGCCACCGGCGCCTCCGCCGCCCCGGCCTCCACCTGGGACGCGGTTGCCCAGTGCGAGAGCGGCGGCAACTGGAGCATCAACACCGGCAATGGCTTCTACGGCGGCCTCCAGTTCACCTCCAGCACCTGGAAGGCGTACGGCGGCACCGCCTACGCGCCGCAGGCCAACCAGGCCTCGAAGGGGCAGCAGATCTCGGTCGCCGAGAAGGTCCTCGCCTCGCAGGGCCCGGGCGCCTGGCCCGTCTGCTCCCAGAAGGCGGGCCTGACCAAGGGTGGCGCCCCGGCGGCGGTCGACACCTCGACGGACGCCAAGCCGGCCGCCCCGAAGCCGCAGGCCCAGCAGCAGACCCCGAAGCTCGCCGCCCCGAAGCCGGCCGCCACGCCGCAGGCCCAGCCGCAGCAGCAGGCCGCCAAGCCGCAGGCCCGCCAGTACGCGCCGCAGAGCGCCCAGCAGACCCAGCAGGCCCCGCAGCAGACCCAGCAGCAGGCCCCGCAGGCGCCGGCCTTCTCCGGCAAGGCCGGCTGGGACGCCGACGCCAAGGTGTACTGGTACCAGAACAACGGCGCCTGGTACTGGACCAGCCACCAGAGCGTCTACCAGCAGTACGCCGGCCAGCCGGCCGCCCAGCCCGTCCAGAGCGCCCCCGCCGCGCAGCAGCAGTCGGCCGGCCAGGGCTACACCGTCCGGTCCGGCGACACGCTCGCCGGGATCGCCACCACCCAGGGCGTCTCCGGCGGCTGGCAGGCGCTGTACGACGGCAACCGCGGCACCGTCGGCGGCGACCCGAACCTGATCGTCCCGGGCCAGGTCCTGACCCTCGGCTGACGGCCGGTCCGATCCTGCGGACGGACGGAGGGGGCCGATCGGTCCCCTTCGTCCGCATCCGGACCCCGCAGGTCGGGCAACCAGGTGAACTACCGGTGGGTAGCACGGCCACACGCTGAGACGGAACCGAGGTCGACGTGGCCCGGACAGCCCGTGCGGTTAGGCTCTGGTCGTAACGACTCCGCAATCGTCCGGCCGACTGCACCCCACCGTCAGCCGAACCTGCTTCCGCTAGGAGATGCCTCGTGCCGTCCATCGATGTCGTCGTCGCTCGTGAGATTCTCGACTCGCGCGGCAACCCCACGGTCGAGGTCGAGGTCGGCCTCGACGACGGCAGCACCGGCCGTGCCGCCGTCCCGTCGGGTGCTTCCACCGGTGCCTTCGAGGCGCTGGAGCTCCGCGACGGTGACAAGAACCGCTACTTCGGCAAGGGCGTGGAGAAGGCCGTCCTGGCCGTCATCGAGCAGATCGGCCCCGAGCTGGTCGGCTACGACGCCACCGAGCAGCGCCTGATCGACCAGGCCATGCTCGACCTCGACGCCACCCCGGACAAGTCCTCGCTCGGCGCGAACGCCATCCTGGGCGTCTCGCTGGCCGTCGCGCACGCCGCCTCCGAGGCCAGCGACCTGCCGCTGTTCCGCTACCTGGGCGGCCCCAACGCGCACGTCCTGCCGGTCCCGATGATGAACATCCTCAACGGCGGCTCGCACGCGGACTCCAACGTCGACATCCAGGAGTTCATGATCGCCCCGATCGGCGCGGAGTCCTTCTCCGAGGCCGTCCGCTGGGGCGTCGAGGTCTACCACACCCTCAAGGGCGTGCTGAAGGAGCGCGGTCTGTCGACCGGCCTGGGCGACGAGGGCGGCTTCGCCCCGAACCTGGACTCCAACCGCGAGGCCCTGGACCTCATCGTCGAGGCCATCCAGAAGGCCGGCTACGTGCCGGGCAAGGACGTCGCGCTGGCCCTGGACGTCGCCTCCTCCGAGTTCTACGAGGACGGCGCCTACCAGTTCGAGGGCAAGGCGCTCTCCTCCGCCGAGCTCATCGAGTACTACGCCGGCCTGGTCGCCGCCTACCCGCTGGTCTCCATCGAGGACCCGCTGGACGAGTCGGACTGGGACGGCTGGAAGGCCATGACCGAGAAGCTGGGCGACAAGGTCCAGCTGGTCGGCGACGACCTGTTCGTCACCAACCCGGCCCGTCTGGCCCGCGGCATCGAGACCGGCACCGCCAACGCGCTGCTGGTGAAGGTCAACCAGATCGGCTCGCTGACCGAGACCCTGGACGCCGTCGAGCTGGCCCAGCGCAACGGCTACCGCTGCATGATGTCGCACCGCTCCGGCGAGACCGAGGACGTCACCATCGCCGACCTGGCCGTCGCCACCAACTGCGGCCAGATCAAGACCGGCGCCCCGGCCCGCTCCGAGCGCGTCGCCAAGTACAACCAGCTGCTGCGCATCGAGGAGATCCTCGACGACGCCGCCGAGTACGCCGGCCGCGGCGCGTTCCCGCGGTTCAAGCACGAGGGCTGAGCCCGACCTGCGGCGCCCGGCCGGTATCGCCGGGACGCCAGGTAGCGCACGCCTGACCGGTGCCCCGCCGTTCACCCCGTAGGGTGGACGGCGGGGCACCGTCGCGACCAGGAGGGGACACCGCAGATGGCAGGCTGGAGGATCCCGGGCTTGGCGGCCCGGCCTCGGTTCACGAGCCGGGCGACCGTCCTCGTCCTGGTGCTCTGCTCCCTGGTGGCGATCCTCGCTTACCCGACCCGGCAGTTCATCTCGCAGCGTTCGGAGATCTCGGCGCAGCGCGCCCGGGCCGAGCACGCCCGGCAGCAGGTCGAGCAGCTGCGCCGGGAGAAGGCCCGCTGGCAGGACCCGGAGTACGTCAAGGCGCAGGCCCGCACCCGGCTGCACTACGCGATGCCGGGGGAGACCCCGTACATCGCGGTGGACCCGGCGGCCCAGGACGCGGCGAAGTCCGCGCTGGGTGCTCCGGCGCCCGCGGCGGGCCCGGCGGCCGGTCCGGCCGAGGCGGCCCGGCCCTGGTACGCCAGCGTCTGGGACTCCGTGGACGCCGCCGCCGCACCCCTGGCCGCTCCCGCGCCGGTGACCCCCGCCACCCCGGGGCAGCCCGCCCCTCCCTCACCACCCGCCCCCGCCCCCGCTGGAGACAGCTCCTCCCATGACCACTGAGAACCACCCCACCGTCTCCGACGAGGACGTCGCGGCGATCGCCGCGCAGCTCGGCCGGGTCCCGCGCGGCCTGCGCGGCGTGGCCCACCGCTGCCCGTGCGGCAACCCGGACGTCGTGGAGACGGCCCCCCGGCTGCCGGACGGCACGCCGTTCCCGACGCTGTACTACCTGACCTGCCCCAAGGCCGCCTCGCTGATCGGCACCCTGGAGGCGGACGGCGTGATGAAGGAGCAGAGCGCCCGGCTCGCCGAGGACCCCGAGCTGGCCGCGGCGTACCAGAAGGCGCACGAGGACTACATCGCCCGCCGGGACGCCATCGAGGTGCTGGAGGGCTTCCCGAGCGCCGGTGGCATGCCGGACCGGGTCAAGTGCCTGCACGTGCTGGTCGGCCACTCGCTGGCGGCCGGCGAGGGCGTCAACCCGCTCGGTGACGAGGCGCTCGGCATGCTGGAGGACTGGTGGGCCAAGGGCCCCTGCGTCTCCGCCGCCGAGGTCGCCGAGGCCGGCGAGCGGGTGGCCCGCAACCGGGCCAAGGAGCAGGACCACGCGGCCGTGATCGCGGCCAAGGAGCAGAAGACCGCCGATCGCGCCGCCAAGCGGGCCGCGCAGGAGTCGGACGAGGCGGACGAGGCGGGGGAGGCCGGCGCATGAGCACCACCCGGGTGGCGGCGATCGACTGCGGGACCAACTCGATCCGGCTGCTGGTCGCCGACCTGGACCCGCGGACCGGGGAGATCACCGACCTCGACCGGCGGATGATCATCAACCGGCTGGGCCAGGGCGTGGACCGCACCGGGCGACTGCACCCGGACGCGCTGGAGCGCACCTTCGCGGCCTGCCGGGAGTACGCCGAGGTGATCTCCGGCTTCGGGGTGGGCCCCGAGCGGATCCGCTTCGTCGCCACCAGCGCCTCCCGGGACGCCGAGAACAGCGCCGAGTACGTCGACGGCGTGCGGGCGGCCCTGGGCGTGGAGCCCGAGGTGGTGAGCGGGGAGGAGGAGGCGCACCTGTCCTTCACCGGCGCCACCAAGGAGCTCACCGGGGGTCAGTTCCCGGCCCCCTACCTGGTCTTCGACCTGGGCGGCGGCTCGACCGAGTTCGTGCTCGGGGCCGAGGACGTCCGGGCGGCGCGCTCGGTGGACATCGGCTGCGTCAGGCTGACCGAGCGGCACTTCGGCGGCGCCGAGCTGCCGTCGGACGAGCAGGTCGCCGAGGCCCGGGCGCACGTCCGGGCCGAGCTGGACCGGGCCGAGGAGGCCGTCCCGCTGACCGGCGCGGCCACCCTGGTCGGCCTGGCCGGCACGGTCACCACCATCTCGGCGATCGCCCAGGACCTGCCGCGGTACGACTCGGAGGCGATCCACCACTCCCGGATCTCCCGCGAGCGGGTCGCCGAGATCGCCGACCGGCTGCTGCACGCCACCCACGCGGAGCGGGCGGCGATCCCGTCGATGCACCCGGGCCGGGTGGACGTGATCGCGGCGGGCGCGCTGGAGCTGCTGGAGATCATGGAGCGCACCGGCGCCGCCGAGGTGGTCGTCAGCGAGCACGACATCCTGGACGGAATCGCCTGGAGTATCGCCCGCTGAGCAGTCGTGGGACTTACCGCCCCGGCCCCGGCAGCCCCCCTGGGGCTCCGGGGCCGGGGCGCGCGCGGGGCGCCGCGGAATGTTCGTGAATTTCTTCACATGAGGATCCAGTCTTTCGGCGTGCCCGGCGGCCCGGTCCGTCCGATATGTGGGACCGAAGGCTCGCTGGGTGTGATGGCCGCTGGATCGCAGGTTCTGGGCCGCTGGAGGTTTGAAATTCGAAATCTCATGCGGGAACCGGGCTGTGCCATGGATCGTTGCTGCTCAGCGGGGCCGTCCGAACGGGCGTGCCCACCGGGGGGCCGCGTGGGCCGCCAGAGGGTGGGCGGGGAGCCGAAACGGGGGCGCGCAGTGTAGCAGAAGGTCCCCATAAGCTTGTGAGTGGGCTCACGAAGGCTGCTCCGAGCGGTGCTGGATACTTTCGGATATGAGCACCACGGAGCGTCCTCGCATCCTCATTGTCGGCGGTGGTTACGTCGGCCTGTATGCCGCGATGCGCATCCTCAAGAAGATGCGCTACGGCGAAGCGACCGTCACGGTCGTGGACCCGCGGTCGTACATGACGTACCTGCCCTTCCTCCCCGAGGCGGCCGGCGGCAACGTCGCGCCCCGTAACCTCGTCGCGCCCCTGCGCACCGCGCTGAAGAACGCGGAGGTGCTCACCGGTGCGGTCACCGGTGTGGACCACGAGCGCAAGATCGCCACGATCCAGCCCGCGGCCGGCGACTCGTACGAGCTGCCCTTCGACTACCTGGTCGTCGCGACCGGTTCGGTCTCCCGCACCTTCCCGATCCCGGGTCTGGCCGAGAACGGCATCGGCATGAAGACCGTGGAGGAGGCCATCGCCCTCCGCAACCACGTCATGGCGCAGCTGGACAAGGCCGAGTCCACCACGGACGAGGCGATCCGCCGCAAGGCGCTGACCTTCGTCATCATCGGCGGCGGCTTCGCCGGCGTCGAGACGATCGCCGAGATCGAGGACATGGCGCGCGACGCCTCCAAGATCTACAAGACCGTCAGCCGTGACGACATGCGCTTCGTCGTGGTCGAGGCCGCGAACCGGATCCTCCCCGAGATGGGCCCGGACCTCGGTCTGTGGACCAAGGAGAAGCTCGAGGAGCGCAACATCGAGGTCTACATCGAGACCTCGATGGACTCCTGCGTCGACGGCCACGTCGTGCTGAAGAACGGCATGGAGATGGACGCCTCCACCATCGTGTGGACGGCCGGCGTGAAGCCGAACCCGGTGCTGACCGAGTTCGGTCTGCCGCTGGGCCCGCGTGGCCACGTCGACACCGCGCCGACCCTCCAGGTCCAGGGCTTCGACTACGTCTGGGCCGCCGGCGACAACGCCCAGGTGCCGGACCTCGCCGCCGGCGAGGGCGCCTGGTGCCCGCCGAACGCGCAGCACGCCGTGCGCCAGGCCGCCGTCCTCGGTGACAACGTGATCTCCGGCATGCGCGGCTTCCCGCAGCAGGAGTACAAGCACAAGAACCTGGGTGCGGTCGCCGGTCTCGGCCTGCACAAGGGTGTCGCGATCCTCTTCGGCAAGTACAAGCTGAAGGGCCGTCCGGCCTGGTGGTTCCACCGCCTGTACCACGG
This sequence comes from Kitasatospora sp. NPDC058032, assembly GCF_042885845.1. Lineage (NCBI taxonomy): Bacteria > Bacillati > Actinomycetota > Actinomycetes > Kitasatosporales > Streptomycetaceae > Kitasatospora > Kitasatospora sp. NPDC058032. The sequence goes on from NZ_JBHVRK010000005.1 coordinate 38,856, forward strand.
CGCCATGGTCCCCACCTTCAACCGGAAGGTCCGGGTCTTCACCGACTGGACCCTCGCCATGTTCCTGAAGCGCGAGATGGTCGGCCTGTCGCAGATGGAGAACCCGTACCAGCCGATCCAGGAGGTCACGGCCCCCACCAAGCCCGCCGTCGAGGCCGCCAAGCCGGCCGCCGACAAGGAGCTCGCCAGCAAGTAAGCGACTGCGGACCCCGGTGTGGGAGCACCGGGGTATGAGTCGGAGGCCCTCCGCCCGGCAGTGCTGCCGGACCACGACCTCCGTGGTGCTCAGCCGGCTGTGCGAGTCGGGCGGAGTACAGAAGTGCGAAGAAGGCCCCTGCCGAAACCCTCCGGCAGGGGCCTTCTCGCGTACCGCCGTCCGGCGGTCAGTCGGTCTTGATGCTGTCCAGGATGTCCAGCCTGGAGGCCCGGCGGGCGGGCCAGAAGGCGGCCACCAGGCCGACCACGCCGGCCAGGGCCAGGAAGAGCAGCAGCTGGCCGTAGGGGACGACGGTGGCCATGTCCGGGAGGCTGGACTTCAGGGTGCCGTTGATCGCCCAGGCGGTGAAGCAGCCGAGCAGGACCCCGATGCCGGCGCCGAACACCGAGATCACCACGGACTCCAGACGGACCATCCGCTTGATGCCGGAGCGGTCCAGGCCGATCGCCCGCAGCATGCCGATCTCGCGCTTGCGCTCGAAGACCGACATCGCCAGGGTGTTGATCACACCGAGGATGGCGACGATCACCGACATCGCGAGCAGGCCGTACATCATGTTCAGCGCGAAGGTGATGGTCTGGCTGAAGCCGTCCCGGACCTCCTGGCGCGACTGCACCTCGATCACCGGGTTGGCGCCGGTGGCGTCCTTCAGCGCCTGCTTGAGCGCCTCGGTCTCCCCGCCGGTGCCCTTGACCAGGACCTGGTTCAGGTAGGGCTGCTGGTCGTGCTTGAGGATCTCGCTGTTGGCCAGCACCGCGCCGCCGAGCATGCCGCCCTGCTTGTAGACGCCGCCGACGGTCAGGGAGCCCTTGGAGCCGTCGCCGTAGGTGACCTCGACGGCCGAGCCGGTGGTGGCGCCCAGCTTCTTCGCGAGGTCCTGGTCGACCAGCAGCTGCCCCTGGGCGGCGGCGGCCATCGAGCCGCTCGTCATGGTCACCTCGACCAGCTTGTCGAGGCTGTCCGCGTTCAGGCCGACGATGTCCCGCTTGGTGCCGTTGAGCTGCCAGGTCACGAGGGTCACCGGCGAGGAGGCGGTGACCCCGGGGGCCTTGGCGATCTCGGCCGGGACCTTGTCGGACAGGCTCATCCGGTTGGCGGCGGCCACCCGGAAGTCGGCCTTCATCGAGCTGGTGACGGCCCGGTCCACGGTGTCGGTGAGCGAGGATCCGATCACCGTCAGACCGCTGACCAGGGTCAGGCCGATGGTGAGCGCGGCGGCGGTGGCGGCGGTGCGGCGCGGGTTGCGCACCGCGTTCTGCCGGGCCAGCTTGCCGGGCGTGCCGAACAGCCTGCCGAGCACCGGGCCGACCAGCGCGATCACCGGACGGGAGAGCAGCGGCAGCAGGACGAAGACGCCCAGGACGGCGAGCAGCGCGCCGAAGGCGACCGGCATCCGGCCGTCGGCGTTGCCCTTCGAGGCGCCGAAGGCGACCAGGGCGATGCCCGCGGCGGCCAGCGCCGAGCCGATCGCGTTGCGGACCATCAGGGACTTGTGGCTGGTGGGCTGGTCGCCGCTGCTCATCGCGGCGACCGGGGCGATCCGCGCGGCGCGCACGGCCGGCAGCAGGGCGGAGAGCACCGTCACCAGGACGCCGACCAGCAGGGTGACCACCACGGTCAGTGGCTTGATCACCAGCGACCCGGTCGGCATGCCGTCGTCCAGCGAGGCGACCAGGGACTGCAGCCCGGCGCCGACGCCGACCCCGGCGACCAGGCCGGCCCCGGCCGAGATGACGCCGATGGCGAGCGCCTCGACCAGCACCGAGCCGGTCACCTGCTTGCGGCTGGCACCGATCGCCCGGAGCAGCGCCAGCTCCTTGGTGCGCTGGGCGATCAGCATGGTGAAGGTGTTGGCGATGATGAAGATGCCGACGAAGAGCGAGATCCCGGCGAACGCGAGCAGCATGGTGCGGATGTTCTCGGAGCTCTTGGTGATCAGCTGCTCGTCCTCCGCCTTCAGATCGGCGCCGGTGCGGACCTCGATCTGCTGCTCGGGGCGGAGCTTCTGGTTCACCTGGGAGAGCAGGGTGTCCTCGCTGGTGCCGGGCTTGGCGGCGAGCACGATGCTGCTGTAGCGGCCGGGCTCCAGCAGCAGTTGCTGGGCGGTGGCGCGGTCGAACAGGGTGAGCGAGCCGCCGCTGTTGACCACCGGGTCGTCGGTGGTGAACACGCCGGTGAGCTTCGCCTCCAGGACCGGGCCGTTGGAGCCGACCCGGACGGTGTCGCCGACCTTGTAGCCGCCCTTGTCGGCGGTCTTCCGGTCGAGGGCGATCTCCTTGCCGTTCTTCGGGCCCTGGCCCTCGGCCATCGGGTAGCGGGCGTCCTTGCCGTCCGGGCCGGGGGCGAAGTTGGCGCCCCGGGCCGTCCAGGCCTGGCCGATCAGATCGCCCTTCTTGTCCGCGACGCCGGTGAAGCCGCCGACCACGCCGCGGGCGCTCGCGGTGCCGGGCAGCGCGGTGAGCTGCTGGACGGTGGCGTCGGTCAGGGTGACCGGGCTCTTCTCGCTCTTGGACTCGGGGGAGGCGGTGGCGCCGGCGGCGGTGTCGACGACCTGGACCGCCACGTCCGAGTAGCTCGTGGAGTTGTTCTCCCGCATGGCCTTGCCGAAGGTGTCGGAGAAGACCATGGTGCCGGCCACGAAGGCGGTGCCCAGCATGACGGCCAGCGCCGTCATCAGCAGTCGGCCCTTGTGGGCCAGCACATTGCGCAGTGCGGTGCGATACATGGGGTGTCCTGGGGTCCTGGGGTCTGCGAAGGGGCGGGCGGCGGACGCGCGGCGTCAGCTGGTGCGGCCCTTGGCGTCGAAGCGGCGCATGCGGTCCAGGACGGCGTCGGCGGTCGGCTGGGCCAGTTCGTCGACGATGCGGCCGTCGGCGAGGAAGACGACGCGGTCGGCGTAGGAGGCGGCGACGGGGTCGTGGGTGACCATGACGACGGTCTGGCCGAGTTCGCGCACGGAGTTGCGCAGGAAGGAGAGGATCTCGGCGCCGGAGCGGGAGTCGAGGTTGCCGGTCGGTTCGTCGGCGAAGATGATGTCGGGCTTTCCGGCGAGGGCGCGGGCGCAGGCGACGCGCTGCTGCTGGCCGCCGGAGAGCTGGCTGGGGCGGTGCGAGAGGCGGCCGGAGAGGCCGACGGTCTCCACCACCTTGTCCAGCCACTGCTTGTCGGCCTTGCGGCCGGCGATGTCCATCGGGAGGGTGATGTTCTCCAGGGCGGTGAGGGTGGGCAGCAGGTTGAAGGCCTGGAAGATGAAGCCGATGTGGTCGCGGCGCAGCTGGGTGAGCTGCTTGTCCTTGAGGCCGACGAGTTCGGTGTCGCCGATGGTGGAGGAGCCGGAGGAGACGGTGTCCAGGCCGGCCATGCAGTGCATGAGGGTGGACTTGCCGGAGCCGGAGGGGCCCATGATCGCGGTGAACTCGCCCTGGGGGAAGGTGACGCTGACGTTGTCGAGGGCGACGACGCGGGTCTCGCCCTCCCCGTAGACCTTGTTCAGGCCGGTGGCGCGGGCGGCCGCCCGGCCGGTGCGGACGGCGGTTGCGGTCGACGTGCTCACGGGGGTGCTCCTCGGGTTCTCGGCAGGCAGAGTGGGGCGCGCCGGTGGTGCGGCGCGGAAGGGTGCGGGACGGCCGGGCCCTTTCGAGGGGCGTCCGGACGTACCTCCATGCTCCGACGGATGATCATGGTTTCTCGTCGCTCCGCCGGACGGTTGGCCTGACCACCGCTGGGTGTACACCCAGGTGGCACCCTCCTCCTGCGGTATGACACCGACCCTGAACGGGAGGGCGGTGGCCGGATCGAGCGGGTTCGGTGGCCAAATCACGAACAGTTCGTCAGATGGCAAGGAAACATGACAACTTCCCCGCCTCGGAACATGCGAAAGGGGATGCCGGGAGACTAGGCTCAGGGGTGGTCCGCACGGGCGGCGGAGCGCTGCTCTCCGCTCCGTCGGCGGGGCCGGGTCCGCAGGACGCCCAGATGGTGGAACGCAGACACGGGCAGCTTAAAACTGCTTGGCCGAAAGGCCGTGCCGGTTCGAGTCCGGCTCTGGGCACGTACTTGCCTGCGGGGACGCCCTCCGGCGTCCCCGCCGGAGGTCAGCGGCCGAATCCTTCTCGCGGCGGATGCCGATTTCTTTGCCAAGCCATTACCCTGGTGCTTCGGGCGGTGCAGTGCCGCCACGGAGGGAATGAGCAATGAGAAGCAGCAACCCGGTCTTCTCGCGGGAGGGGTCCTTCACCCGCGAGTCCGGCTACGCGGGTTTCGGGACCACCCAGACCCCGCCGGCCGGGGGCCAGTACGCCACCGACCCGTACGGCAACAACCCGTACGCCAACAGCCCCTACGCCCAGCAGCCGCAGGGCCAGCAGCCGCTGACCGACGAGCAGCTCGTCGAGATGTACAACGCGCCGTCCGCCGGTCCGACGGCGACCGGCCGGATGACGCTCGACGATGTCGTCGCGCGCACCGCGATGACGCTGCTCACCCTGGTCGCCGCCGGCGGCCTGGCCTGGTTCGCGCTGCCGGACCGCAACTTCGGTCTGGCCATCGGGGCCTCGCTGGTCGCCTTCGTGGTCGGCCTGGTGATCTCCTTCAAGCGGAGCGTCAGCCCGCCGCTGATCCTGCTCTACGCGGGTCTGGAGGGCTTCGCGCTCGGCGCGATCACCAAGGTGTTCAACACCATCTGGCCGGGCATCGCCATCCAGGCGGTGCTGGGTACCGCGGCGGTCTTCGCGGCGATGCTGATCGCCTACAAGACCGGTCGGATCCGGGTCACCCCGCGCTACACCCGGATCGGCATCGCGATCGCCATGGGCTTCGTGCTGCTGATGCTGGTCAACATGGTCGCCTCCATGGTCTTCGGCGCCGACATGGGGCTGCGCTCCGGCCCGCTCGGCATCGTGGTCGGCCTGGTCGGCATCGGCCTCGGCGCGTTCTTCCTCTCGCTGGACTTCGCGGCCATCGAGGAGGCGATCGCGCACGGCGCCCCGCAGAAGGAGTCCTGGCGGGCCGCCTTCGGGCTCACCCTGTCGCTGGTCTGGATCTACGTCGAGATGCTGCGGCTGATCGCGATCCTGCGCGGCGACGACTGATCCTCCGTCGCACCATCACTGCCGCCGGGCCCCGGAGCACCTGCTCCGGGGCCCGGCGGCTTTGGCCTGCCGGTGGCCCGTATGCTCGCGGCATGTCCGAGACGCCCGATGAGAAGACCCTGGTGGAAGCCGTCGACGCGCTGGCGGACCGGTTCCGCGCGATGCCGCAGAGCCGGCTGCTGGGCGCCGTTCCCGGGCACCCCTCGCGGGCGGCGGCCGGGCTGGCGCTGGCCCGCCGGCTGGCGGCCGCGGCGCAGGCGGCCGAGGCGGCGCGGTCGGGCGGTGGGGCGGCGCGGTCGGGCGGTGGGGCGGGCGGGCCGCTGCGCGAGCTGCCGGACGCCGGCGCGTTCGCCGTCGGCGACCAGCTCGCGGTGGTCGGGCACGATCTGGCGGTGGCGCTGGACGCGCTGCCCGCGGACGCCGTGGTGGCACCGGCCGACGGAGCGGCGACGGCGGAGGAGGTCCGGGCGCGGGCCCTGCGGTGGCTGGCGGAGACCGGCGCGGCCGTCTGACCGGCCGACCGTCCGGCGGTCGAGGGCCGGAGCAGCACAAAGGCCGGGGGGCCGGCCGGATCGGTAACCCCTTGATCCGGCCGGCCCCCGGGCCGTTCCGCTGCTCGGGCCGGATGCCGACCGCTCAGGTGCCGACCGCTCAGATACTGGCCACCACCCGGTCGGCGAGCACGTAGACGGCGTCCTCGTCGGTGGAGAAGGTCAGCGAGTAGGAGCCGGAGAACCGGGAGCCGCCGAGCAGCCGGACGTTCTCGCCGGCCCGGACGGCGTCGATCAGCCGGTACGCGGCCTCGCGGTCGCCCGGGGCCACGCAGAGCGTGGTGCCGTCGGCGAAGGCGTAGACGTCCAGGGTGCCGAGCGGGCCGGGGCGGACATCGACCAGGGCGGTGCCCTCCTCGGCGAGCGCGCTCAGCCGGGTGTCGGTCCACTCCCGGGACGGCGCCTGGCTGGGGACGAAGTCGGGGTGCGAGGGGTGGCGGCGCGGGTCGGGCGCGGCGACCGGGGCCTCCTCGACGGCCGCCTCGGCGTCGAGCAGCCCGGCCTCCAGGCCGGTGGCCAGCAGGTCGGCCTCGCGGCGGGCCCGGGCGTCGCCGGCGGTCTCGGCGGCCGGGGCACCGGCCGGGTGGCCGGGGCGCAGCGGGGCGCCGCCCTCGGGCTCCGGCTCGGCCGGGCGGACGCCGCCCTCGTTGATGAGGTCCTCCAGCGCGGAGCGCAGCGCCTCGCCGAACTCCGGGTCCATGGTGCCCGCGTTGTCGGCCGCCTCGCTCGGCCCGGTCGGGCGGGGGAAGAAGAGCGGCCACTCGTCGGTGGTGCTGAAGACACTGGCGAACGGGGAGTCGAACAGTGGCGCGTCCTCGGCCGCGCGGGCCTCCTGCTCGGCCCAGAACGCCCGGGCCTCCGTGATCTCCCGCTCGCGGTCGGCCGCGAGGGCGGCGGCGACGGCCCGGCGTATCGCCGCCTCGTCGACGGCCGGGGCGGCGGCGGCCCGCTCGTCCAGCCGACGGGAGATTCCCCGGAGGTGGAGCAGCACGGCGGTCGACACGGCGATCAGGATCAGCAGCAGGATGGTGTAGACGGCGCTCACGGAACGTACTCCTAGCGAGGAGCGGAACGGGGTTACCTCTCCACACTGCCGCATCCGGCCCTGTTACCGCAGTGGCGAATGTCCACTTTGTCGCCGACTTTCGTTCTTGTCCCCAAATTGTTAGGTAGTCCCGCTCTACGCTGCGGAGTTGATCCGCTCCGCACCGTCGATTTCCGGTCCGGAAATGACGCGGAAGAGGGCCGGATCGACCTCGCGGTGTGATCCGGCCCTCAATTACGCTGCGTCACTCCAAACGGGTGGTCTGGACCCTTCGGAGTTGACGGGGGAGGGGGTGTCCGGGCTCAGCTGAGCCGCTCGATGACCATCGCCATGCCCTGGCCGCCGCCGACGCACATGGTCTCCAGGCCGAACTGCTTGTCGTGCCACTGGAGGGAGTTGATCAGGGTGGTGGTGATCCGGGCGCCGGTCATGCCGAAGGGGTGGCCGACGGCGATCGCACCGCCGTTGACGTTCAGCCGGTCCAGGTCGACGCCGAGGTCGCGGTAGGACGGGATCACCTGGGCGGCGAAGGCCTCGTTGATCTCGACCAGGTCGATGTCGCCGATGCTCAGGCCGGCCCGCTTGAGCGCCTGCTTCGAGGCCTCGACCGGGCCGTAGCCCATGATCTCGGGGGAGAGTGCGCTGACGCCGGTGGAGACCACCCGGGCGAGCGGGGTGATGCCCAGCTCGCGGGCCTTGGTGTCGGACATGACGACCAGCGCGGCGGCGCCGTCGTTCAGCGGGCAGCAGTTACCGGCGGTCACCGTGCCGTCCGGGCGGAACACCGGCTTCAGGCCGGAGACGCCCTCCAGCGTGACGCCCGCGCGCGGGCCGTCGTCCTTGCTGACCACGGTGCCGTCCAGCAGCGTGACCGGGGTGATCTCGCGCTCCCAGAAGCCGGCCTCGATGGCGGCCTCGGCGAGGTTCTGCGAGCGCACGCCGAACTCGTCCTGCTCGGCGCGGGTGATGCCCTTGAGGGCGGCCAGGTTCTCGGCGGTCTGGCCCATCGCGATGTAGGCGTCCGGCAGCAGCCCGTCCTCGCGGGGGTCGTGCCACTCACCGCCACCCTCCTCCGCCCGCCTGGCGGTGCGGCCCCGGGCCTCGTCGAAGAGCGGGTTCATGGTGCCCGGCATGCCGTCCGAGGTGCCGTGGACGCTGCGCGAGACGGTCTCCACACCGGCCGAGACGAAGACGTCGCCCTCGCCGGCCTTGATCGCGTGCAGCGCCATCCGCGTGGTCTGCAGCGAGGAGGAGCAGTAGCGGGTGATGGTGGCGCCGGGCAGGTAGTCCATGCCCATCTGCACGGCCACGATGCGGGCCAGGTTGTGGCCCTGCTCGCCGCCGGGCAGACCGCAGCCGAGCATCAGGTCGTCGATCTCGCGCGGGTCGAGCTGCGGCACCTTGGCGAGGGCGGCCCGAATGATGTGCGCGGTCAGGTCGTCCGGGCGGACGTCCTTCAGCGAGCCCTTGAAGGCCCGGCCGATCGGCGAACGGGCGGCGCTGACGATGACGGCTTCGGGCATGGCGGGCTCCTCGCTGAGTGGCGGCGGACAGGCGTCCGGGAGGAAAGTTACCGTCTGGTAGGTCAGTCGTCACCCGCCCCGGTGTGTGAGCTGGCCGACGTGTTCCCGGTGCCCGGAGCACCCCCCGCGGGCGGCTCCCCGGAGGCCGGGGAACCCGGCAGGCCGGCCCGCAACCGGTGGCGCAGCAGCGCCCAGCGACCGGTCGCGCCGGCCTCGCCGCCGACCGCCGCCACCTCGGAGCCGGACCGTCCGGCCGCGGCCGCCGCGGCCACCTCCACCGGCAGCACCGCCTCGCCCGGGACCTGCCCGTCCCCCCGGTCCTCCTGCGGCCAGAGGTCCAGCACGGCGCAGACCGAGGGCAGCACGGCCATCGCGGCCGTCGCGTAGCCCTGGGCCGAGGGGTGGTAGCGGTCGGCGGCGAACATCTCCGGCCGGGCCGCGAACTCGGGCCCGAGCAGCGAGCCGAGCGAGACGGTCCGCCCGCCCGCCTCCACCACCGCGATGGTCTGCGCGGCGGCCAGTTGGCGGCTCAGCCGGCGGGCCACCCAGCGCAGCGGCGGGCGGACCGGCTTGATCGTCCCGAGGTCGGGACAGGTGCCGACCACCACCTGGCAGCCGGCGGCGCGCAGCGCGGCGACCGTCGCGCCGAGCTGGCGCACCGCGAGTTCGGCCGGGCTGTGCCGGGTCACGTCGTTGGCGCCGACCATGATCACGGCGATGTCCGGGCGGTGCGCCAGGGCCTGGTCCAGCTGGCCGGCCAGGTCGGCGGACCGGCCGCCGGAGAACGCCACGTTGACCAGCCGGACCGGGCGCTCGGCGACCGAGGCGAGCCCGGCGGCGAGCAGCGCGCCCGGCGTCTCGCGGGCCCGCAGCACCCCGAGGCCGGCCGCGGTGGAGTCGCCGAGGAAGGCCAGCACCAGCGGCCGCTGCGGCGCGGCGGAGGTATCGGCGAAGGCCTCGCCGTAGACGCCGTCGGCCTTGGGCGGGTCGCCGTCCAGGATGCCGATGGCCTGGACGGCCAGCTTGCTCTCGGTCAGCAGCAGGCCCACCAGGCCCACGCCCAGTACGCCGAGCCCGCCGCCGCCGTACGCCGCGGCGGTGGCGATCCGGCGGGCCACCCGGGCCCGTGACCCCTGTGCCGTTGACATCCGGTGCCCCCTTCGCGTCCTCGTGCCACCCGGTGAAGGGCCGCTCCCGATGCGTGTACACCCCTAGTACCCGCGAACGCCCCGGCCTACGACGGGGGTGGGCCGTTCGTGGTGCGCACGGGCCCTCCGGGGCTGCTGGTACGGCCTACGCTTTGCAGTACCGAAAGCCACTGCATGCCCACAGACCGGGAGGACCCCCGTGCGGTACCACAACTCGATCATCGACCTGGTCGGCAACACGCCGCTGGTCAAGCTGAACAAGGTCACCGAGGGGATCAGCGCCACGGTGCTCGCCAAGGTCGAGTACTTCAACCCCGGTGGCTCGGTGAAGGACCGCATCGCGATGCGCATGATCGAGGCGGCCGAGGCCTCCGGCGCCCTCAAGCCCGGCGGCACCATCGTCGAGCCGACCTCCGGCAACACCGGCGTCGGCCTGGCGATCGTGGCCCAGCAGAAGGGCTACAAGTGCATCTTCGTGTGCCCCGACAAGGTCTCCACCGACAAGATCAACACGCTGCGCGCCTACGGCGCCGAGGTGGTCGTCTGTCCGACCGCCGTCGCACCGGAGCACCCGGACTCGTACTACAACGTCTCCGACCGCCTGGTCCGTGAGACCCCGAACGCCTGGAAGCCGGACCAGTACTCCAACCCGGACAACCCGGCCTCGCACTACCACTCCACCGGTCCGGAGCTGTGGGAGCAGACCGGCGGCCGGATCACCCACTTCGTGGCGGGCGTCGGCACCGGCGGCACCATCTCCGGTACCGGCAACTACCTGAAGGAGGTCTCCGGCGGCAAGGTCAAGGTGATCGGCGCCGACCCGGAGGGCTCGGTCTACTCCGGCGGCACCGGCCGGCCGTACCTGGTCGAGGGCGTCGGTGAGGACTTCTGGCCGACCGCCTACGACCGCGCCGTCGCGGACGGGATCGTCGCCGTCTCCGACAAGGACTCCTTCCAGATGACCCGCCGCCTGGCCAAGGAGGAGGGCCTGCTGGTCGGCGGCTCCTGCGGCATGGCGGTCGTCGCCGCGCTGGAGGTCGCCCGCGGGCTCGGCCCGGACGACGTCGTCGTGGTGCTGCTGCCGGACGGCGGCCGCGGCTACCTGTCGAAGATCTTCAACGACGACTGGATGGCCGACTACGGCTTCCTGCCGTCCGCCACCGACGAGGCGCACATCGGCGAGGTGCTGGCCCGCAAGGACGCCATCGAGCACGAGGGCATCCCGCAGTTCGTCCACATGCACCCCAACGAGACGGTCTCCGAGGCGGTCCGGGTGCTGCGCGAGTACGGCGTCTCGCAGATGCCGGTGGTCTCGCCGGGCGCCGGCCACCCCGACATCATGGCCGGCGAGGTGATCGGCTCGGTGGTGGAGAAGCTGCTGCTGGAGGGCGTCTTCGCGGGCGACATCCAGCTGACCGACACGCTGGACAAGGTGATGTCCAAGCCGCTGCCGGTGGTCGGCTCGGGCGAGACCGTCACCAACCTGATGACGGTGCTGGAGAAGGCCGACGCCGCGGTGGTGCTGGTGGAGGGCAAGCCGGAGGGCATCGTGACCCGCCAGGACCTGCTGGGCTTCCTGACCGGCAGCCGCGCCGGCCACTGAGTCCGGGGCACGGCCGCCGACCCCGACCCGGCGGCCGCGGACCTGCGGGGCGGAGGTTCCGTTTCCGGGCGAACTGGTACACCGGCGTCATCTCCGTGCAGCACGGGCTTAACACGGCTGCGGCATCGTTGTGCTCACGGCAAGACGCCGAGCGAGACGGCGGTGACCGACCGGGAGCGGCTCCCCGGCGGCGCGGCCGTCTCGGGCACGACGGCCGGTCCTGATCCGGTCGGTGGTGTCCCTGCCCGCGGAGGCGCCGTCGTCCCGCCCCGGTCCGGCTCCGGCCGGCTGCCAGGGGGTGGCGGCTCCCGGGCGACCGCGCCGCTTGGCGCGTCTCCGTGGCTCCCGGGTGGGGGAGCCCCGCGGAGGCGGCGGGCCCGGTCCCCTCTCCGGAGGGGGCCGGGCCCGCCCACGTCCGCGCCGTCGGCAGGGCCGGTTTCCCGTAGTCTCACTGGCATGACCAGCACTGACACGACCGGCCAGGACGACGCGCGCTACGTCCGGCTCAGCATCGAGCTCATCGCCGAGATCACCGACGAGGGTGCCCTCAAGGCGGCGGCCCTCCAGCAGGTGGCCGCCGACGAGTACCTCGACGACGAGGAGCGCGCGCAGTCCGTCGAGGCCATCGAGGTGGACCCGTCCGGCTCGCTCGCCCACTTCATCGACCCGCTGGCGCTTCTCGGCGACGTCCCGGGGGTCGAGCTCGCCTCGGCGACCTGGGAGTCGGCGAAGACCGACTTCGACCCGGAGAGCGACGAGTGGGACGAGTACGCGGTGGAGGAGTCCGCCGAGTAGGGCCTGCCCGTCACCGCCCGTGAATGCCCGGTTCCGCTCGCGAACCGGGCATTTGTCCATATTTGGCGCCGCGTTTCGGATTCTCGTACGATCGCAAGCCGTTGGTGATGGAACCGTGAACGCACAAAGTGCGTTTCTGTATCCGTAATGCCCGGATGATCAGCAGGGAGTGGGCGACGTGACGGCACGGGAAGGCCAGGGTCGAGGGACCGGCAGCAACTGGAGCCGGCGCGGTGTGCTGGCGGGCCTGATCGGTGCCCCGGTCCTGCTGCTCGCGGCCTGCAACGACACCAAGAGCACCGACAACGGCGCCGGCAGCGGCCCCGGTACCGGCGGCAACGGCGGATCGGGCGGATCGGGCGGATCGGGCGGATCGGGCGGCACGGGCGGCGACACCGGCGGTGCCGGCGGTACGGCCACCGGCAGCCCGCAGCCCGCAGCCAGTGCCACCAGCACCCCCAGCTCGACCCCCACCCCGACCCCCAAGGTCTCGGCCGCCGTGATCACGGTGACCCCGGCCGACGGCGCCGCCGCCGCCAGCTTCAGCGAGCCGGTCCGGGTCGCCGTCGCCGGCGGCACCTTCAGCACGGTCAAGGTCGCCGACTCCACCGGCAAGGCGCTGGCCGGCCAGCTGTCCGCCGACGGCACGCTCTGGACCTCCGCCGCCGCCCCGGCCAGTGGTACCAAGTACAGCGTGTCCGCGGTCGCCTTCGACAAGGAGAAGCTGGAGGCCGACGCCAACGCCGTCTTCACCACGGCGACCCCGGCCAACACCTTCGTCGGCTACTTCACCCCCGAGGACGGCTCGGTCGTCGGCGTCGGCATGCCGGTCTCGATCAACTTCAGCAAGCCGGTCACCGACCGCAAGGCCGTCCAGCAGGCGATCACCGTGATAGCCGAGCCGGGCGTCGAGATCGTCGGGCACTGGTTCTCCAGCACCCGCCTCGACTTCCGGCCGCAGCAGTACTGGGCCAAGGGCACCAAGGTGACCGTCAAGCTCCGGCTGAAGGACGTCCAGGGCGCCAAGGGCGTCTACGGCACCCAGTCCAAGGACGTCCGCTTCACCATCGGCCGGGCGCAGACCAGCGTCGCCGACCTCGCCGCCAAGAAGCTCACCGTCACCACGGACGGCCAGGTCAGCGCCGTCTACGCGATCTCCGGCGGCTCGCCCGAGTTCCGCACCTGGGGCGGCAAGATGGTGATCACCGAGCAGTACCAGCAGACCCGGATGAACTCCCAGACCGTCGGCCTCGGCAGCGAGTACGACATCCCCGACGTGCCGCACGCCCAGCGGCTCAGCACCTCCGGCACCTTCATCCACGGCAACTACTGGTCCCCGGCCTCGACCTTCGGCAGCCAGAACACCAGCCACGGCTGCGTCGGCCTGCGCGACGTCAAGGGCGGCCAGGACGCGAGCGCGGACGGCTACAAGTTCTTCAAGAGCTCCATGGTCGGCGACGTGGTCGAGGTCGTGAACTCCGGCGACAAGACCGTGCTGCCGTCCAACGGCCTCAACGGCTGGAACATGGGCTGGGCCGACTGGAAGGCCGGCAGCGCGATCTGACGCCTCCCACCGGGCCGTCGTGGGGCCCGGCGCGATTCCCGCTGCGGTCCGGAGCGGAACTCCCGCCGGAACTCCCGCGCGGGGCGACAGAACCTCCGCCGCCCCCCGAGGAGTCAGGGGGGTGTGAAACGCGAGCAGAGAGAGCGCCTGGATGCAGAGTTCAGCGCCTTCGTGGTCGGCGTCGGACCCCAGCTGAGCAGGCTGGCCGAACTGCTGACCGGTGACCCGCACCGGGCCCGGGACGTCGTGCAGTCCGCGCTGGAACGTGCCTACCTGCACTGGCCCCGGATCACCGCGAACGCGGACGACCCGGCCGCCTACGTGCGGCGGATCGTGGTCAACCAGCACCGCGACTGGTGGCGGCGGCTGCGCAACCGCGAGTTGCCCACCGACCGCGCGCCCGAGCGGCCGGGACCGGTGGACCTCGCCGAGCAGCAGGCCCAGCGGGCGCTGCTGCACCAGGCGCTCGCCACCCTGACTCGGCGCGAGCGGACCGTCGTGGTGCTGCGGTACTACGCGGACCTGAGCGAGGCCGAGACCGCCGCCGAACTGGGCATCGCGCCCGGGACGGTCAAGTCCACCCTGCACCAGGCGCTGTCGAAGCTGCGTGCACGCCCCGAGCTCGCCGACCGCACCGGCGGTCCGGCGGGCCACGACCCGAGTGACATCGAGGTGGCGGTATGAGCGACGGCACGAGTTTCGAACGGCGGCTCGACGAGCTGCTCAAGCAGGAGGGCCGGACGGCTGCTCCCGAGCCGGTGACGGTGATTGCCGGGGCGCGCCGGCGCGGGGCCCGGCGCAGGGTCGGCGCGGGGGCGGCCGCGCTGGCCGTGGCGGTGATCGTCGGCGGCACGACGCTGACACTGGGGGACGGTCGGTCGGGCGGGGTGGTGACGGCGGCGGGGGCACCGACGGCCGTCGGGCTGCCTGGCGTCAGCCCGCTGCCTGACCTGGGCACCCCCATCCCGGTCGACGGGCCGGCGCCCGCACGTGTGTCGCCCGTCGCGCCGGAGGCGTCCGGGCCCGGCGAGCAGCCCGGTGCCCGGCCGAAGCAGTGGCCGGACTCGCCGGTCAAACGGGTGGCGCCCGGCGAGCGGGTCGCCATCGTCGACGGCTTCCGGATGAGCGTCACCGCGACCGAGTCCTGCGTCGAGCAGGGGGAGAGTGTCGTCGGTGCGGGGGGCAGACCGCTCGGCTGCCGAGACGCGACCAGTGACAACCTTGACCACAGCCGGCCCACCATCACCGCGCAGAGCGCCGGTGGCAGGGAACGGACCGTGGTGACCGGAATGTACCTGGGCCCGGTGGCGCCGGCCCGGATCGTGGTCGAACTCAAGGGCGCGCAGGTCATCGCCACCCTGGTCACCACTCCCGGGATGAAGGGCTGGACCGCCTACTACGCGGTTGTCCCCGGCGTCGTCCTCTCGCCCTCCGGTCCGAACGGGCCCAGCGGTTCCGCCGCCGTCGCGGCCTGGGCGGCCGACGGGACGAGGCTCGCGGACCTGATCGATCCACGTAGGCCGGACCCCTGGGCCACCGTCGGCAGCGGGACGGGTACGCCGTCCGCGGGCTGACAGCCCGGGGCGAACGCGATGGCCGAAATCCGCCGGACTCGCGGTGGCCCGGGCGGGAGGGTGGGGGCATGACGACAACCTCCACCGCCCCGTCCGTGCTCACCGTCCGGCCGATCGACCCGGCCGTCCACCGCGACCTGCTGGAGCGCGACGACGCCGGGCGGGCGCCCGTGCGGTCCGTCGACGAGGAGGGCGGCGCCCCGCTGCGCTGCTGCCTCAGCAGGGCGCGGGCCGGGGAGCGGATCGCCCTGGTGAGCTACGCGCCGCTGCGGCGCTGGGCCGCCGAGACGGGGGCCGAGCCCGGCCCGTACGACGAGGTCGGCCCGGTCTTCGTGCACGACGGCCCGTGCGCCGGCCCGGCCGGAGAGGGCTGGCCGGAGGGCTTCCACGGCGGCCGGCGGGTGGTGCGCGCGTACGGCCGGCGCGGGAACATCCTCGGCGGCGAGCTGGTCGTGCCGGAGACCGCCGAGACGGTCGCGGCGCGGCTGCTCACCGACCCGGAGGTGGCCGTGCTGCACGTGCGGGCGATGGACTTCGGGTGCTTCATGCACGAGGTCCGGCGGGGCTGACCGCCGCCGGCCGGGTGCTCACGAGCGCCGGGCGTAGTCGCCGAAGCCCTGCCAGTCCACGACGACCATCGGCTCGTCGCCGATCACCCAGGCGTCGTGGCCGGGCGGGCAGAGCATGAAGTCGCCGGGACCGAACTCGGCCGCCTCGCCGTCGTCCATGACGATCTTCATGCGGCCGGAGACGACGTAGCCGACGTGGGCCGCCTGGCAGCTGTCGGTCTTGGCGATCGGCTTGACGTGCTCGGACCACTTCCAGCCGGGCTGGAAGACCGCCCGGCCGACGGCTCCGCCGTCCAGGTTGACCAGGCGCAGCTCGCCCTTGTCCGCCTCGAACGGGCGGATCTCCTCGGGATCGGTGTCGAAGTTCCTGCGGATGAGACCGGCCATGAGGTGCTCCTCGGGACAGGGGCGGCCCCGTCACCAGGGACGGTGACGCGGCCGCCCTACCGGTCCTTCCAGTCTGCGCCCGCGGGGCCGGGGCAGGGAACCCTGAGTGACCTCAGCCCTCGGCGCCCGTGCGGGCCACCCCGATCGGGCAGCTCGCGCCGGTGCCGCCGAGGCCGCAGTAGCCGTTCGGGTTCTTGGCGTCCGAGAGGTACTGCTGGTGGTACGGCTCGGCCGGGTAGAACGGGCCGGCCGGGGCGATCTCGGTGGTGACCGGGCCGAGGCCGAGCGCGGTCAGCGCCGGCTGGAAGGCGTCCCGGGTGGCGGTCGCGGCGGCGGCCTGGGCCGGGGAGTGGGTGTAGACCGCGGAGCGGTACTGGGTGCCCACGTCGTTGCCCTGGCGGTTGCCCTGGGTCGGGTCGTGCGCCTCCCAGAAGGTCTTCAGCAGCCGCTCGTAGGAGACCACCGCGGGGTCGTACACCACCCGGACCGCCTCGGTGTGCCCGGTCAGGCCGCTGCACACCTCCTCGTACGTCGGATTCGGGGTGTGGCCGCCCTGGTAGCCGACCAGCGTCGTCCAGACGCCGGGCAGCCGCCAGAACGTCCGCTCGGCGCCCCAGAAGCACCCCAGGCCGAAGTCCGCGACCTCAAGACCCTCGGGGTACGGGCCGGTCAGCGGGTGACCGAGCACGGTGTGCGGCTCGCGCAGGGTGAACGCCGGGGCCGGGCGGCCGGGCAGGGCCTGGTCGGCGGGGACGAGCGAGGTCTTGTGGCGGTTGAACAGCACGGCCTGCTCCAACGGGTTCGGGGAGTGTTGCGCAGGTTCCAACGCGGCCGGACGGCCGGGGATTCCGGGCGCCCCACGGTGTCCCCCGGGCGACGTCCCGACGGCGTCCCGACGGTGCCCCGGTGCCGCTCCGGCGGGGCGCCCGCGTCTCGCGGACGGCACCCGGCGGTTCGCCGACTACGCTCGGAGCATGACCGAGCACCAGCTTCCCCAGGGCTTCGAGACCCTCGCCATCCACGCGGGTCAGGAAGCAGACCCCCAGACCGGGGCCGTCGTCACGCCGATCTACCAGGTGTCCACCTACAAGCAGGACGGGGTGGGCGGCCTGCGGGGCGGTTACGAGTACAGCCGCAGCGCCAACCCGACCCGTACCGCGCTGGAGGAGTGCCTCGCCGCGCTGGAGGGCGGCTCCCGCGGCCTCGCCTTCGCCTCCGGCCTCGCCGCCGAGGACACCCTGCTGCGCACCGTCCTCAAGCCGGGCGACCACATCGTCATCCCCAACGACGCCTACGGCGGCACCTTCCGGCTCTTCGCCAAGGTGCTGACCCGCTGGGGCGTCGAGTTCTCGGTGGCCAACACCCAGGACCTCGCCACCGTGCGCGAGGCGCTGCGCCCCAACACCCGCGCGGTCTGGGTGGAGACCCCGTCCAACCCGCTGCTGGGCATCACCGACCTGGCCGCGCTGGCCGAGATCGCGCACGGCGCCGGCGCGCTGCTGGTGGTCGACAACACCTTCGCCAGCCCCTACCTGCAGCAGCCGATCGCGCTCGGCGCCGACGTGGTCGTGCACTCGACCACCAAGTACATGGGCGGCCACTCGGACGTGGTCGGCGGCGCCCTGGTGATCGCCGAGGCGGGCCTCGGCGAGGAGGTCGCCTACCACCAGAACGCGATGGGCGCGGTCTCCGGCCCGTTCGACGCCTGGCTGGTGCTGCGCGGCATCAAGACCCTCGGCGTGCGGATGGACCGGCACAGCTCGAACGCCGAGAAGGTCGCCGAGCTGCTCGCGAGCCACCCCAAGGTCAGCCAGGTGCTGTACCCGGGCCTGGCCGAGCACCCCGGCCACGACATCGCCGCCAAGCAGATGAAGGCCTTCGGCGGCATGGTGTCGTTCCGGGTGAACGGCGGCGAGGAGGCGGCGGTCGAGGTCTGCAACCGGGCGCAGCTCTTCACCCTCGGCGAGTCGCTGGGCGGCGTGGAGTCGCTGATCGAGCACCCGGGCCGGATGACCCACGCCTCGGTCGCCGGTTCGGCCCTGGAGGTGCCGGCCGACCTGGTGCGCGTCTCCGTCGGCATCGAGTCGATCGACGACCTGCTGGCCGACCTCAAGCAGGCGCTGGGCTGAGGCCCTGCCCGGGCCCGGGCGGCGCGCTAGGCGCCGCCCGCGCCCTGCCGGCCCGCCGTGTACTCCTCCATGGAGTGGTTGAAGCGGGCCAGCAGGGCGCAGAACGCCCGCTGTTCCTCGGGTGGCCAGCCGGCCACCAGCCGGCGGGTCAACTCGGCTCTCCCGGCCCGCACTTCGGACAGGCGTCCGGCGCCGAGCGGGGTCAGCGCGAGCCGGACGGCGCGCCGGTCGGCCGGGTCCTGCACCCGGCCGACCAGGCCGGCCGCGACCAGCGGGGCGACCTGCCGGGTGACGGTGGAGGAGTCGACACCCAGGGCGTCGGCCAGCGCCTTGACGTTGGCGGGGCCGAGCCGCTCCAGCCGTTCGAGCAGCAGGTAGGCCGCGCGGACCAGGGCGGCCACCCCGTCGGATCCGCGGACCTGTTCCATACGGCGGGCGAACACCGCCAGCTGGTACTGGAGTTGGGTGTGCACGGGTTCGGTGAGGTCGGTGGCCTGGGGCGAGGTCGTCGTCATCGCGGCTCACGATCGTCGTGCGGTGAGGAAGGCTCAGGAGCAGCAGCGTACGCGGGCCGGGCGGGCCCGGGAACAGGGCCGACGTCCCCGAACCACGTGTCGCGAGACTCTAGGCTGCTGTCATGCACAGCTGGCCGATCACCCTCGACGACGTCCGCGGCGCCCAGAAGATGCTCGCCGGGATCGCCCGGGTGACGCCTATGGAGAGCAGCCGCCACCTCTCCGCGCTGGTCGGTGCGCCGGTCCACCTGAAGTGCGAGAACCTCCAGCGCACCGGCTCGTTCAAGCTGCGCGGCGCCTACGTGCGGATCGCCGGCCTCTCGCCGGTGCAGCGGGCGGGCGGGGTGGTGGCGGCGAGTGCCGGGAACCACGCCCAGGGGGTGGCGCTGGCCGCCTCGCTGCTCGGGGTGCGCTCGACCGTCTTCATGCCGGTGTCCGCGCCGCTGCCGAAGATCGCGGCGACCCGGGAGTACGGCGCCGAGGTGCGGCTGCACGGGGCGACCGTCGACGAGGCGCTGCGGGCGGCGCAGCGCTTCGCGGAGGCGGGCGGCGCGGTCTTCATCCACCCGTTCGACCACCGGGACGTCGTGATCGGGCAGGCCACCGTCGGGCTGGAGATCCTGGAGCAGTGCCCCGAGGTGCGGACCGTGCTGGTCGGGGTGGGCGGCGGCGGCCTGCTGGCCGGGATCGCGGCGGCGGTCAAGCCGCTGCGGCCGGACGTGTGGGTGATCGGGGTGCAGGCGGCGGCCGCAGCCGCGTACCCGCCCTCGCTGGCGGCGGGGCACCCGGTCTCGCTGGAACGGTTCGCCACGATGGCGGACGGGATCATGGTCGGCCGGCCGGGGGACGTCCCGTTCGAGATCGTCAGCACCCTGGCGGACGGCGTGCGGACGGTCTCCGAGGACTCGCTGTCCCGGGCCCTGCTGCTGGGGCTGGAGCGGCTGAAGCTGGTGGTGGAGCCGGCCGGGGCGGCCCCGGTCGCGGCGCTGCTGGAGCGGCCGGACTCCTTCGAGGGGCCGGTGGTGGCGGTGCTGTCCGGCGGCAACATCGACCCGCAGCTGATGCAGCGGGTGCTGCGGCACGGTCTGGCGGCGGCCGGCCGGTACCTGTCGCTGCGGGTGCGGCTGGCCGACCGGCCGGGCGCGCTGGCGGGTCTGCTGGCGGTGCTGACCCGGGTGGACGCCAATGTGCTGGACGTGGCGCACGTGCGGGTCGATCCGCAGCTGGGGCTGACCGAGGTGGAGGTGGACCTGCACCTGGAGACCAAGGGGCCGGAGCACTGCGCGGCGGTGCTCGGCGAACTGCGGGGCGCGGGGTACGTGGTCTCCCGGTAGGCCCGAACGGGGGATCCGGGGCAGAGTGGGACGGAGTACGCAGTTCCGCCCGTTCCTCCGAGGAGATGAGGCAGGCCCATGGCGCCAGCCATCCAAGCCGAGAACCTGGTCAAGACCTTCGGTGACGTACGAGCCCTGGACGGTGTCAGCCTCGACGTCCCCGAGGGCACGGTGCTCGGGCTGCTGGGCCCGAACGGTGCCGGCAAGACCACCACCGTGCGCGTGCTCACCACGCTGCTCCAGCCCGACTCCGGCGGTGCGACGGTGGCCGGCGTCGACGTCCTCAAGCACCCGAACCGCGTCCGCAGCCTGATCGGCCTCTCCGGGCAGTACGCGGCGGTCGACGAGTACCTCACCGGCTTCGAGAACCTCCAGATGGTCGGCGAGCTGTACCAGATGCCGGCCCGTGCGGCGAAGGCCAGGGCGCTCGAACTGCTGGAGTGGTTCAACCTCACCGAGGCCAAGGACCGCACCGCCAAGACCTACTCCGGCGGCATGCGCCGACGCCTGGACCTCGCCGCGGCGCTGGTCGTCCGCCCGCCGGTGATGTTCCTGGACGAGCCCACCACCGGCCTCGACCCGCGCAACCGGCTCGCCCTGTGGGAGGTCATCGAGACGCTGGTCGAGCAGGGCACCACGCTGCTGCTCACCACCCAGTACCTGGAGGAGGCCGACCGGCTCGCCCACGACATCGCCGTGGTCGACCACGGCAGGGTGATCGCGCGCGGCACCGCCGACCAGCTCAAGGCGCAGATCGGCGGCGAGCGGATCGAGGTCGTGGTGCAGCGGCCCGACCTGGTCGGCGAGGCGCTCGCGGCGCTCTCCGCCCACGCGCTCGGCGAGCCGGCCGTGGAGAAGAACACCCGGCGGATCACCGTCCCGGTCAGCGGCGGCGCCCGGGTGCTCGCCGACGTGATCCGCGAGCTGGACGCCCGCTCGATCCAGATCGACGACATCGGCCTGCGCCGGCCGACCCTGGACGACGTCTTCCTCTCGCTCACCGGCCACCACACCGAGACCGAGGACGAGGACGGCGCCGCCGGGGGCAAGGGTCGCGGGCGGGGCGGCGGCTCCGGTTCCGGCACCGGCAAGCAGGCGGTTCCGGCCGGGAAGGAGGTCTGAGATGGCCACCGCGACCGAGCACGCCATCGGCGGGGCGGTACCCAAGCAGCGCCGGGGCGTGGACGCCGTGCGGCACGACTCCTGGGTGGTCGCCCGGCGCAACCTGCGCCGGATGACCCGGATCCCCGAGATCCTGGTGTTCGGCCTGATGCAGCCGGTCATGTTCGTGCTGCTGTTCTCGTACGTCATGGGCGGCGCGATCAAGATCCCCGGGGCGCAGTCCAGCTCCTCGGCGTACATCCAGTTCCTGATGGCGGGCATCTTCGCCCAGACCGTCACCTTCGCGGTGGCCGGCGCCTCGGCGGGCATCGCCGAGGACATGTCCAAGGGGCTGGTCGACCGGTTCCGCTCGCTGCCGATGGCCCGCTCGGCGGTGCTGGTCGGCCGCACCCTGGCCGACCTCTGCCAGACCGCGTTCATCCTGGTGGTGCTGGCCCTGGTGGCGCTGCTGGTCGGCTGGCGGATCCACAACGGGCTGCTGTCCGCGCTGGGCGCGTTCGGGCTGCTGCTCCTGCTCGGCTACGCCTTCTCCTGGATCGGCGCGCTGATCGGCCTGTCGGTGCGCAGCCCGGAGGCGGCCACCTCGGCCGGGCTGATCTGGCTCTTCCCGCTGACCTTCGTCTCCAACGCCTTCGTGCCGGTCAGCTCGATGCCGGGCTGGCTGCAGGGGGTCGCCTACTGGAACCCGTTCAGCGCCACCGTGCAGGCCTGCCGCAACCTGTTCGGCAACCAGGTGGGCCCGGTGGACGACGTGTGGCCGATGCAGCACGCCGAGCTGGTGTCGGTGCTCTGGTCGGTGGTGATCACCGCGGTGTTCTCCTGGCTGTCGGTGCGCAAGTACCGCTCCTCCACCCGCTGACCGGCGGCCCGGACGCGTGCGGGCGGACGCGCGAAGGCGGCCGCGGGAATCCGCGGCCGCCTTCGGCGTGTCGGGGGTGATCAGCCGGCGTAGGGCTTGACCTCGACGATCCTGACCATGGCCTGCTTGCCGTTCGGCAGCTCGTAGGTCGCCTCGTCGCCGATCGTCTTGCCGTCGATCGCGCGGCCCAGCGGCGACTGCGGCGAGTAGATGTCCAGGTCGTCGTCGCCGACCTCGCGCGAGCCCAGCAGGAACTTCATGGTGTCGTCCTCGTCGCCGTCGAAGGCGACCGTCACGACCATGCCCGGGGCCACCACACCGGAGTCCGCCGGGGCCTCGCCGACCTTGGCGCGCTCCAGGATCTGGGTGAGCTGGCGGATCCGCAGCTCGTACTTGCCCTGCTCCTCCTTGGCGGCGTGATAGCCGGCGTTCTCCTTGAGGTCACCCTCCTCGCGCGCGGCCTCGATCTTCTGCGCGATCTCGATCCGCCAGGGGCCGGTCAGGTGATCCAGCTCGGCCTTGAGCTGGTCGTAGCCGGACTGAGTGAGCCAGGTCACGTTCTCGCTGGTCTGGGTCACGGGTGCTCCTCGTAGGTGCTGGGGCTGTGCTGAGGGTGTGAGTCGTCAGCGTGTTGAGTGGTGCTGATATCGGTCTTAACTACAAAGCAACGCCCGCTCCCGTACCAGCTGGTGCGGAAGGGGCGAAACCACGAGCCTAACAACTCCTGCCGACAAGCGGGAGGGTCGTTGGCGTTCCATTGACGACAGCGTTGCGCCGAGGTGTACAGGATCGGTGGGCCGGGCTCCCCTACGGATGCCCGTTCCCCTGCGCGAATATGCCTGCCGTGCGGTTACTTGGGCGTACAGCCCAGCAGCTCGGCGGTGGTGCCGCGGGCGGTGGTCCGCAGACTGACCACCGCGTCGTACTCGGAGCCCTCCGCCGGGACGGCGAAGTCGGCCACCCCGACCACCGCGCCGTCCTCGCCCTGCGAGCGGACGGTGCAGCTGCCGGCCGTGCCGTCGCTCTTGCGCACCGCCAGGTGCAGCTGGAGCTCGGTGTCGGAGAGCGCCTGGAAGGTCGGCACGGTGCCGTTGATCTTCGTCTCGCGGATCAGGTAGGAGCCGCCCAGCCAGACGATCAGGCCCAGCATCACCACCGCGCAGACCGCGCCGACCACCTTGAGCCGGCGGTCGCTCTCGCGGTCGCCGCGACGCCCGTAGCGGTCCTCGGGAAGCTGCGGGGTCCGGGTGCCGGCGCTCATGGGGCTCAGTCCTCTCGTGGGGAGGGGGCCGCGCGGGTGGTACGGGGGAATGCGGTGCTCCTCCAGTCCGTCACTATAGGAGGGGCACGCCCGCGGCCGGTCCGGCGGGGGCGGGCTCGGCCGTGTCGGCGCCCCGCGCGGCGGCCGGTCCCGCGGTCACGCGGCCCCGAGAGCGGCTCAGACGGTGGGCAGACCGGCTTGCGCGGTACGCCCGGACATTTTTGTGGAAGGAACGCACGCGTTGACTGAGCAGTTGCGACTGATGGCGGTGCACGCCCACCCGGACGACGAGTCCAGCAAGGGCGCGGCGACCATGGCCATGTACGTCGACCACGGGGTGGACGTGCTGGTGGCCACCTGCACCGGGGGGGAACGCGGTTCGGTCCTCAACCCGAAGCTGCAGGGCAAGCCGGAGATCGAGGAGAACATCCACGAGGTCCGGCGCAAGGAGATGGACGAGGCCCGCGCGATCCTCGGGATCAAGCAGGCCTGGCTGGGTTTCGTGGACTCGGGCCTGCCGGAGGGCGACCCGCTGCCCCCGCTGCCCGAGGGCTGCTTCGCCCTGCAGGACGTCAAGGAGGCGGCCGAACCGCTGGTCCGCCTCATCCGGGAGTTCAAGCCGCAGGTCATCACGACCTACGACGAGAACGGCGGCTACCCGCACCCCGACCACATCATGACCCACAAGATCACCATGCTCGCCTTCGACGCCGCCGGCGACCCCGACGCGTACCCCGAGGCCGGCGAGCCCTGGCAGCCGCTGAAGCTGTACTACAACCACGGCTTCCCGATGGGCCGGATCCGCGCCCTGCACACGTACCTGTCCGAGAACGGCCACGAGTCCCCCTACGGCGAGTGGATCGCCGGCTGGGAGAAGAGCGGCCGCGCGGAGCGCGAGATCACCACCCGGGTCCGCTGCGACGACTGGTTCGAGACCCGGGACCGCGCGCTGATCGCGCACGCCACCCAGATCGACCCGGACGGCCCGTGGTTCCGCGTCCCGCTGGAGGTCCAGCGCACGGTCTGGCCCACCGAGGACTACGAGCTCGCCCGTACCCTGGTCGACGTGGACCTGCCGGAGGACGACCTGTTCGCCGGCCTGCGCACCCCCAGCCTGACGGCCGAGTCGGCCGACACGCGGGACTGAAGCACCCCCCGACGGCCCGGCTCCCCGTGAGCCGGGCCACCATAGAGATATGAGTGCCCCCGTGAACCTCACCCACCTCGCCGCCCAGCTCGCCGTCGACGACGCCAAGGTCACCCCCGGCCTGCTGGGCTTCCTCGTCTTCGCCGCCCTCGGCGTGGCCACCTGGTTCCTGGCCAAGTCGATGAACAAGCAGTTCAAGCGGGTGGACTTCGCCGAGGAGCCGGAGTCCCCGAAGGAGTGAGGCCGCGCCCCCTCCACCGCGCGGATGCGCAAGGATGGGGGCATGCCGAACCGCCTCGCCGACGCGACGTCGCCGTACCTGCAGCAGCACGCCGACAATCCGGTCGACTGGTGGCCCTGGGGGCCCGAAGCGTTCGAGGAGGCGGAGCGGCGCGGTGTGCCGGTGCTGCTGAGCGTCGGGTACGCCGCTTGTCACTGGTGCCATGTGATGGCGCACGAGTCGTTCGAGGACGAGGTCACCGCGGAGTACCTCAACGAGCGGTTCGTCGCGGTCAAGGTCGACCGGGAGGAGCGGCCGGACGTCGACGCCGTGTACATGGAGGCGGTGCAGGCGGCGACCGGGCAGGGCGGGTGGCCGATGACCGTCTTCCTGACGCCCGGCAAGGAGCCGTTCTACTTCGGGACCTACTTCCCGTCCGAGCCCCGGCACGGCATGCCGTCGTTCCGGCAGGTGCTGGAGGGCGTGCACGCCGCCTGGCGGGACCGGCGCGAGGAGGTCGGCGAGGTCGCCGCGCGGATCCGGGCCGACCTGGCCGAGCGGTCCTCCGTCTACGCGGTCGGCAGCGGGGTGCACCAGCCGCCGGGGGAGGCCGACCTGCACCAGGCGCTGGTCGCGCTCAGCCGCGACTTCGACCCGCGGCACGGCGGCTTCGGCGGGGCGCCGAAGTTCCCGCCGGCGATGGTGATCGAGTTCCTGCTGCGCCACCACGCCCGGACCGGCTCGCAGGCCGCACTGGAGATGGCCGTCCGCACCGGCGAGGCGATGGCCCGCGGCGGCATCCACGACCAGCTCGGCGGCGGCTTCGCCCGGTACGCGGTGGACGCCGGCTGGGTGGTGCCGCACTTCGAGAAGATGCTGTACGACAACGCGCTGCTGCTCCGTGCGTACCTGCACCTGTGGCGGGCTACCGGCTCGCCGCTGGCCCGGCGGGTCGCGCTCTCCACCGCCGACTTCCTGCTGCGCGAACTGCGCACCCCCGAGGGCGCGTTCGCCTCCGCGCTGGACGCCGACAGCCTCGACGAGGAGACCGGGGCCACCGCCGAGGGCGCCTACTACGTCTGGGAGCCGGGCCAGTTGGTCGACCTGCTCGGCCCCGCCGACGCGGCCACCGCCGCCCGGCTGTTCTCCGTCACCGCCGACGGCACCTTCGAGCACGGCAGCTCCGTCCTCCAACTCCTCGCCGACCCCGAGGACTTCGCCGAGTACGAGGCGATCAGGGAGCGGCTGCTGGCGGCCCGCGCGGCCCGCCCGGCGCCCGCCCGGGACGACAAGGTGGTCGCCGCCTGGAACGGCCTCGCCATCGCCGCGCTCGCCGAGACCGGCGCCCTGCTGGAGCGCCCCGACCTGGTCCGGGCCGCCGAGCGCGCCGCCGACCTGCTGCTCGCCGTCCACCTCACCCCCGAGGGCCGGCTGCTGCGGACCTCCCGGGACGGCCGCCCCGGCGCCAACGCGGGCGTGCTGGAGGACTACGCCGACACCGCCGAGGGCTTCCTCGCGCTGTACGCCGTCACCGGCGAGGCCGAGTGGCTCCAGCTGGCCGGCGGGCTGCTCGACACCGTGCTCAAGCACTTCGCCGACGAGGAGAGCGGCGCGCTGTACGACACCGCCGACGACGCCGAGGAGCTGATCCGGCGCCCGCAGGACCCGACCGACAACGCGACTCCGTCCGGCTGGACCGCCGCCGCGGCCGCGCTGCTCGGCTACGCCGCGTACACCGGCTCGGACCGCCACCGGACCGCCGCCGAGCGGGCGCTCGGCATCGTCGGGGCGCTCGCCTCGCGCGCGCCGCGGTTCATCGGCTGGGGCCTGGCCGCCGCCGAGGCAGTGGCCGACGGGCCGCGCGAGGTCGCGGTGATCGGCCCGGCCGGTGACCCCGGGACGGCGGCGCTGCACCGGGCCGCGCTGCTCGGCACCGCGCCCGGCGCCGTGGTCGCGTTCGGCGAGCCGGGCGCCGGCAGCGACGAGGTGCCGCTGCTGGCCGGCCGGCCGCTGGTCGACGGTGCGCCCGCCGCCTACGTCTGCCGGAACTTCGCCTGCGAGCTGCCGACCACCGACCCGGCGGCCCTCGCCGAGCGGCTGGGGGCGTCCGCGGTCGAGTAGGCCGAGTACGGCGGGAGGGCGGGAGGGCGGGCGGGCAGGCCGGGCCGGCCGGGTAAAAGCGGTGGTCGGCGCCGGGGGAGGCGGGGGAGGATGGGCCATGCCCTGGACTCTCAGTACCTCCCTCGACGACTTCCGCGCCCGGGCCGGCGGCTTCCTCGGCGCCAACCCGGCCGAGAACACCGTGCTGCTGACGATCACGGACCGGCTGGCGGCCCGCGGCCTCCACTACTACGGCGCCGGCGCGCCGGTGTTCGGCTGGTGGCGCCCCGAGCCGGACGGGCCGGTCGCCGGGGTGTTCCTGCAGACCCCGCCGTTCGCCCCGCGGCTGGGGCTGATGCCCGAGCGGGCGGCGGCCGAACTGGCCGTCGAACTCGCCGGAGCCTGGGCCGGGTTCACCGCGCTCGCCGGGGTCGGCGGCGGGGTGGCGGCGGTGCGGGCGTTCGGTGACGCGTGGGCCGGGGCCACCGGGGCCACCCCGACCGTCAAGACCGAGGAGCGCCTCTACCGGCTCGGCGAGCTGACCGACCCGCCGCGCCCGCCGGCCGGTCGCCCCCGGCTCGCCGGGGCGGCGGACCGCGAGCTGCTGATCCGCTGGTTCGACGCGTTCGCGGCCGAGGTGGACATCCGGATCCCCGACACGGCGATGGTGGTGGACGACCGGACCGCCGGCGGCCAGCTGCACCTGTGGGAGGACGGTGGCCGGCCGGTCGCGGTGGCCGGGGCCAGCGCGGTCGTCGCCGGGATGTCCCGGATCGGCCCGGTCTACACGCCGCGCGAGGCCCGCGGCCGGGGCTACGCCAGCGGCGTCACGGCCGCCGCCTCGGCCGCCGCCCTGGCCGACGGGGCCGCGGAGGTGCTGCTGTACACGGACCTCTCCAACCCGACCAGCAACTCGATCTACCAGCAGATCGGCTACCGGCCGGTGGAGGACTGTCTGGAGCTGGCCTTCGGCGGCTGACCGCGACCGACGGCGGCCGACGACGACCGGCGAAGACCCGGAACCCACGCCCCGGGCATCGGCCGGGGCTACTCCCAGTCCCAGCCG
Source organism: Kitasatospora sp. NPDC058032 (assembly GCF_042885845.1). Lineage (NCBI taxonomy): Bacteria > Bacillati > Actinomycetota > Actinomycetes > Kitasatosporales > Streptomycetaceae > Kitasatospora > Kitasatospora sp. NPDC058032. The sequence goes on from NZ_JBHVRK010000005.1 coordinate 66,675, forward strand.
ATGCCCAGGATGCAGGGCCCGACGGCGGTGGCGACCAGGTGCACGCAGCGGTGGCCGTCGAGGGTCAGCTCCTCGCTCTCGTAGGGCTTCTCCTCGGGCGAGCGGCGGGCGAAGCGGTGGCAGCGCACGGGCAGCGCGGCCGGGTGGAAGGTGATCTGGAGGACGTACTGCCCCGCGCCCGAGTGGAAGCCGCGGAGGTACTCGCAGCTGGGCTCGGGTGCCGGGGCGTCGTCGAAGCCGTAGCCGAGCAGATGGGTGTCGCCCGCGCGCAGCCGCCGGTCCAGCAGGAGTTCGGCGATCAGCAGGTCGTGGGCCTGGTCGCGGCGGATGCGGCCGGGGCGGCAGTTCTCCTCGGCGCGGACGCCGACCCGGGTGATGTCGCTGCCGGGGTCGCCCTGGTGGATGGCGAGGTAGCGGTCGATGCCGTCGCGGTGGGCGCGCAGGGCGTGCTGGGAGTCGCGGCGCCGGAGCCGGCGGTCAGCTCCGATCCGGATCCGCTCGATGTGGGTGATGGTGTGCAGCCCGCTGTCGCGCGGGCCGGCCAGCTCGGCGAGCAGGTCGTCGACGGCGGTGGGCGGGGTGATGAGGTCGCGGTAGGGGCGGACGGGCGGGCCGGCCGGGGCGGTGGGGGCGGCCCGCCGGGGGCCGAGCAGCCGGGTGAGGGAGTGCGCGGGGAGGTCCAGGACCTTCTCCAACTCCCGGACCGCGCGCAGCGATTCGGCCCGTTCGGGGCGGCGGCGGCCCTGCTGCCAGTAACTGAGGCTGGTCACCCCGATGTGGACGCCGCGTTGCGCGAGGTGGTCGCGGATGCGGTGCAGGGCGAGGCCGCGGGCGGCGATGGCGGTGCGCAGGGCGAGGTCGAAGGGGCCGGTGCGCAGCGCGGTGACGAGGTCGGGTCGGTCGGTCCGCTGCATGCGGCCTCCTCGGATGGCGGGGCGGTGGGGGCGGCCCGGCGGGGCCCGTGCGGTGGGCCCGGGTCGTGAATGTTCACATGTGGAGGGGGGTTTGTCACCGGTCCTGACGCTCCCGGCGGGGGTTCCGGGGCCGGCGTTCACAGCGGGGCGGGCCCGTTCACACCCGGACGGGCGGGGCCCGAGGGCCGTTGACCGGCCATGTCAACAGCGCGATGCTCGGTGACGCGATCCGGACCGCACCCCCACACCTCTCGACTCCTCTGCCTGCCGCAAGGAGGCCATCCCCCATGTCCGTCACACGGATACGCCTGCGCCGCGCCGTCTCGGTGCTCGCGCTCGGCGTCCTCGGCCCGGCGCTCAGCGCCGCGGCCGTCACCCCCGCCCAGGCCGCTCCCGCGGCCCCCCTGCCGCGGGTCAGGCCCGCCGCCGCGGGCGCCACGGCCGATCTGGCCGGCACCTACAAGACGCTCGACATCACCATGCAGCAGCAACAGCAGACCAACTGGTGCTGGGCGGCGAGCGGCAACACCATCGCCACCTTCTACGGCTACAACTACAGCCAGAACCAGTTCTGCAACGCCGCGTTCGGCCGCTCCGGCAGCTCGGCCTGCCCCAACAGCCAGGCCACGCTGGGCGATGTGCAGAACGGCCTGAGCCGGATCGGGATCAGCCCGGGCTCGTACGTCACCGGCTACCTGCGCTACAGCACGGTGCAGACCGAGGTGAACGCCGACCGGCCGGTCGAGACCCGGATCCAGTGGAGCTCCGGCGGCGGCCACATGCACGTCGTGTACGGGTACGACACCGGCAACAACTGGGTCTACTGGGGCGACCCGTGGCCGTCCAACTACCGCTACAACTGGGCGGACTACACCTACTACGTGTCGAACGGCACGTTCTCCTGGACCCACTCCCTGTACCGGATCGGCGCGTGAGGGGCGACATGAGCAGCATGCAGAGGGCCGCGCTGGTCCGCGGCGCGGCGGCCGTCCTGCTCGCCGCCGGTCTGGGTCTGGCGCTCGCGCCGGCCGCGTCCGCCGCGGGTCCGGCCGGTGCGGTCGGCGGGTCCGGTGGCGCCGGGGTGCCCGAGCCGGTGCCGGCCGCGGAGCTGGCCGAGGCCCGCGGCGCGGTGCAGAACCCGGCCGTGCTCGACCAGGTGGGCCGCTTCTTCGCCCGCGAGGGCCTCCCGCCGACCGGCAGACTCGCCCCGGGGGCGGCCGAGAAGGCGGCGCCCGCCGCCACCGCACCCCGACTGGCCGGGGACACCGTGCCGGTGTACACGCTGGACGCCGCCTTCGTGTCCGGCACGCCGGGCGCCCCGGTGGCCCGGGCCGAGTTCACCGCGAGCCGGGTGGTGGCCGCCGACGGCCGGGTCGCCTCGGTCTGGACGGTGAAGCAGGGCGGCGGCTGGCGGGTCGTCAACATCGCCACCGGCGGCGACGAGGGCGACTTCGCGCAGCGGGCGGCGGAGGGCGGCGGCGGAACGGCGTTCCGCGAGCCGCAGATCAACGCCTGGTACGTGCTGCGCGACGGCCGGGTGCTGCCGCTGGACGACGAGGCGCGCCGTTCGGTGGGCGAGGCCGGGGTGAGCCTGGCCGCGTACCAGGGCCTGGTCCGGCAGCGGTACGGCGACAAGCTGCCCGGCTCGGCGTACGACCGGGCGGGCCGGGGCGGCGGCTACGAGCCCGCCGCCGAGCGGACGGCGGGCGGTACGGCGCTGCCGGCCGTGACGGCGGCCGCGGCCCTGGGCGCCACCGCGCTCGCGGGCGCGGGCGTGGCCCTGCGTCGGCGGACGGCCCTGCGGAACGGGTAGCCCGCAGACGTCGGAGCGCGGACGTCGGAGCGCGGACGACGGAGAGCGCACAGCGGACGGCGGGGCCCGCCGTCCGCCGCGTCCTACAGGCCGGCGAAGCCGTTCTCCAGGACGGCGAAGGTGCGGTCGACCAGGTCGGCGATGTCCTCGGCGCCCTCGGACTCGGCCCACTGCAGCACCGTCTCCGTCGTGGCCGCGGCGAGCGCGGTGGCGGCGATCCGCATCGTGAAGGTCGGCTCCGGGACGCCGGCCCGCCGGGTCAGCACGGTGAGGTAGAGCTGTCGCGGGTCGTTGGCGCTGTCCATCATCCGGGCGCGCAGCGCCGGGACGTCCCTGACCAGCCGCATCCGGACGAGCAGTTCCTCGCGCTCGTGCTCCAGCAGGTGCCGGATCATGCCGATGACGGCCTCCCGGCAGGAACGCAGAAACGGTTCGTCGGAAGGTCGGGCGAGCAGCGCCTCGATCATCGCCGGGTCGTACTCGTCGGTGAGGACGAGGTCCTCCTTGGTGGCGAAGTACCGGAAGAAGGTGGACGGGGAGATCTCGGCGGCGGCCGCGATCTGGTCCACCGTGGTGTTCTCGTACCCCTGTTCGGCGATCAGCCGGTACGCCTCGCGGCGGATGGTCTGGCGGGTCTTCAGCTTCTTCCGCTCGCGCAGCGACAGCGGCGCCTCCAGCATCACCTGGATCGGGTTGCCCGGTGCCGCCGGAGGTGCCGTCGCCGGCCGCGTTGCGTTCATGTCTTCGATTATCCGTGATCGGTCGCGGGCACCGGGCCGGTCTCCGGGACAGGAGGCCCGGCGGGCCCGGCCGGTTCGACGGCGGGCATCCGCACCGCGACCAGCACCGCCGACAGCACCGCGATCGCCCCGGAGACCAGCAGCACCACCGTCATCCCGTGCACATAGGCGCCGTGCGCGGAGGCGGCGAGCGCAGGGTCGCCGGCCGCGGCGGCGACCGCGTCGGCCGCGACCACCGACCGGCCGGCCTGGTCGGCCGCGCCAGCCGCCAGCCCGCCGGTGTCCAGCGCGCCCCGGTAGACGTTGGCGAGCAGGCTGCCGAAGACGGCCACCCCGATCGCCCCGCCGACCTGGCGGAAGGTCTGCAGCAGCCCGGAGCCGACCCCGGCCCGGGCGGGCGGCAGCGTGAGCAGCGCGGTGGCCTGCGCGGTGATCAGGGACAGGCCCATGCCGACCCCGAGCAGGGTGAGCCAGCCGGCGGCGAGGGCGTAGCCGTCGGAGACCTCCGTCCGGCTGCCGATGAGCAGGGCCGCGGCCAGCAGGGCCAGCCCCAGCACGATCACCGTCCGGGGGCTGCTGCGGGCGACCAGCTTGTCGCTGAGCCGGGCGGCCACCATCAGGCCGAGCATCATCGGCATCAGCCGCAGCCCGGTGCCGAAGGCGTCCGCGCCGAGCACGCTCTGGAAGTACAGCGGGAGCACGAAGAAGGCGCCGAACAGGACCAGCGAGACCAGCGTCGCGGCCACCGTCGACCAGCGGAAGGCGGCGTCGGCGAGCAGCGAGAGATCGAGCATCGGGGCCGACTGGCGCCGGCTGCGCAGGACCAGCAGGGTGAGCGCGACCAGCGCGCCGCCGACGGTGCCGAGCACCAGCGGGTCCGCCCAGCCGCGCTCGGGGCTCTCGATGATGCCGTAGGTGAGCGCGGCCAGTCCGCCGGCGCCGAGCAGGGTGGCGGGCACGTCGATCGGGGGCGCGATGGGGTTGCGGGTCTCCGGCAGCAGGAGGACGCAGGCGGCGATGCCGATGGCCACCAGCGGCAGGTTGATCACGAAGATCGCGCCCCACCAGTAGTGCTGGAGGATGAAACCGCCGATCAGCGGGCCGAGCGGGGTGCCGACGGCCAGCGAGGCGGCCAGGATCGCGGTGGCGCGCCGCTGCTCGCCGGGCGGGAAGAGGCCGGGGATCACCGCCATCGACATCGGCATCACCAGCGCGCCGGCCAGGCCCATCGCGGCGCGGGCGGCGATCAGCGTGGCCGGGCTGTCGGCCAGCATGCCGACCGCCGAGGCCAGGCCGAACAGGGCGAGGCCCAGGGTGAGCGTGAAGCGGCGGCCGAAGCGGTCGCCGATCAGCCCGGCGGGGAGCATCACGGCGGCGAAGACCACGGTGTAGGAGTCGACGATCCACTGCTGCTGCCCGGTGGTGGCCCCGAGCTGCGAGGCCAGCGTCGGCAGGGCGACGTTCAGCACCGTCATGTCGAGGCTGATCACCAGGACGCTCAGCGCGACCGCGACGAGCGCGAGCCAGCGCCGTGGGTCCGGGCCGGGCGGGGCCGCCCGGTCCTCGGCGGACGCCGGGGACGCGGTGGGCTCGACGGGCGGAGTTGGCACGGAAAACCTCCGGGGACCGGCAAAGGGAGTCTCTGTCAAATGACAGTAACTCTCAAAAGATGGCCGCCGTCAATGTCCGGAAGGCGTCAGCTTTGGTCACGCTCCGTGATGTGTCCTGGAAGTGCTCGTTCCGCACGGGGAATTGACGCAACGTTGATCTGTCGTTCGCCGCTTTCCGGCGGCTGCGAGTGACTGTCGGTAGATACGATGTGGCCGTCGGTCAGTGCGGACCGGCGCGTGCCGAGAGCGGAGAAGGGGTGGGGCGGCAGGGGCCGACCACGAGCCCGGCGCAGGAAGGAGAAGCCGTCATGGCCGTTCGGGAGTCGGGTGCCCAGATCTGGGGCGCCGCGGCGGTGGTGGGCTCGGCGCTGGCCGTGGTCGCGGCCTACCTGATCCACGGTGCCGCACTGGTGCTGGTGGTCGCCGGGGTCGAGGTGCTGCTGCTGATGGTCTACGTGGGGCGGCGCTGGCAGCTGCTCCATCAGGCGCCCGAGCCGGACCGCCGGTCGTCTCCGCGCGGGCAGCGCCCGCCCGCCGGCAGGGTGGACGCGGCGCACTGCGAGCGCTGCCGCCGGGCGCGGGAGGCGATCGACGCGCGCCAGGCCGGGCGGCCGGTCCGCGTCCCGCACACCCACGAGCGCCTCGACCGGCCGCGCGAGCGCCGGCACGACGGGACCCACGAGCGGGCCGCGTACGACCGCACGCCGCACGACCGGGCGCACGAGCACCCGGTCCGGGAGTGGACGGCGGAACGGGCGGCCGTCCGGTCGCACGACCGGCCGACCGCCCGTCACGGGGCGCCGGGCTCAGCCGGCCGCGCTGTAGGCCACCAGTGAGACCCCGACGTACTGCGTGATGAAGGCCCCGAGGGTGAAGGCGTGGAACACCTCGTGGAAGCCGAACCAGCGGGGTGAGGGGTTCGGCCGCTTGAGTCCGTACACCACGCCGCCGATGCTGTAGAGCACGCCGCCGACGATCATCAGCACCAGGACCGCGACGCCGCCGGTGTGCAGGAAGTCCGGCAGGAAGAACGCGGCGGCCCAGCCCAGCGCGAGGTACACCGGCGTGTAGAGCCAGCGCGGCGCGCCGACCCAGAAGACCCGGAAGGCTATCCCCGCCAGCGCGCCGCCCCAGACCGCCCAGAGCAGCACCTGCCGGGCGGCGCCGTCCAGCAGCAGGATGGTGAACGGGGTGTAGGTGCCCGCGATGATCAGGAAGATGTTCGCGTGGTCCAGCCGGCGCAGGATCGCGTCGCCGCGCGGGCCCCAGTGGAAGCGGTGGTAGACCGCGCTGACCCCGAACAGCAGCCAGGCGCTGACGGAGTAGATCGCGCACGCGATCCTCGCGGGGCCCGGTTCGGCCAGGCAGATCAGTACGATCCCGGCGGCCACCGTGGCGGGGAACATTCCGGCGTGCAGCCAGCCGCGCCACTTCGGCTTGTGCTCGGCACGCCCCGTGCTCTCCAGGAGCTCAGCAGTCATGAGCGGCATGCTACCCGCTACCTACGGGTCCGTAGGTTACCCGGCCGTAGGAAGTGGCGCTCATCACGACTTGGACGTTTTGGAGCATTGGGAGGGGGGTTGATCGGCCTCCGGAGGTGCCGAAGGTGTTGTCCTACTGGCTGGTAATCATCCGTACTGTAGTAAAAGATGCGTCAACTCTGCCGATCTGCCGCATTGGGGGCGGGGGTCCGGAGCTACGCTCGAAGCACCCTCAACCCCCGCTACGCCGTCTCCCCGCCGGGATGGCGTGAAACGGAGCGATCGTGTCGAACGAGAACTCGGCTGCTCTCAGCGCCGCGCCCACCCGCCACCAGCGCCTGCTGGCCTGGGTGAGCGAGATCGCGGAGCTCACCCAGCCGGACCGCGTCGAATGGTGCGACGGTTCCGAGGAGGAGTACCAGCGCCTCGCGGATCTGCTCGTCGCCCAGGGCACTTTCAAGAAGCTCAACGAGGAGAAGCGACCCAACTCCTACTACGCCGCCTCCGACCCCTCGGACGTGGCGCGCGTGGAGGACCGCACCTTCATCTGCTCCGAGCAGGAGAAGGACGCCGGCCCGACGAACCACTGGAAGGCTCCCGCCGAGATGCGCGAGATCTTCCAGGGTGAGCAGGGCCTGTTCCGCGGCGCCATGAAGGGCCGCACCATGTACGTCGTGCCGTTCTCGATGGGCCCGGTCGGCTCCCCGCTGGCCGCCTACGGCGTCGAGATCACCGACTCCGCCTACGTCGCCGTGTCGATGCGCGTGATGACCCGCATGGGCCGGGCCGTGCTCGACCAGCTCGGCGAGGACGGCGACTTCGTCAAGGCCGTGCACACCGTCGGCGCCCCGCTCGCCGAGGGCCAGGCGGACGTGCCGTGGCCGTGCAGCACCACCAAGTACATCTCGCACTTCCCGGAGAGCCGGGAGATCTGGTCCTTCGGCTCCGGCTACGGCGGCAACGCCCTGCTCGGCAAGAAGTGCTACGCGCTGCGCATCGCCTCGACCATGGCCCGTGACGAGGGCTGGCTGGCCGAGCACATGCTCATCCTGAAGCTCACCCCGCCGGCGGGCCCCGCGGGCGACTCGGAGCCCAAGTACGTCGCGGCGGCCTTCCCGTCCGCCTGCGGCAAGACCAACCTGGCGATGCTCCAGCCCACCGTCCCGGGCTGGAAGGTCGAGACGATCGGCGACGACATCGCCTGGATGCGCTTCGGTGCCGACGGCCGCCTGTACGCCATCAACCCCGAGGCGGGCTTCTTCGGTGTCGCCCCCGGCACCGGCGTGGACACCAACGCCAACGCGATCGAGACCCTCTGGGGCAACACCGTCTTCACCAACGTCGCGCTCACCGACGACGGTGACGTCTGGTGGGAGGGCCTCACCGACGAGAAGCCGGCCCACCTCACCGACTGGCGCGGCAACGACTGGACGCCGGAGTCCGGGACCCCGGCCGCCCACCCGAACGCCCGCTTCGCCGTCCCGGCCGCGCAGTGCCCGACCATCGCCCCCGAGTGGGAGGACCCGGCGGGCGTGCCGATCTCGGCGATCCTGTTCGGCGGCCGTCGCGCCACCGCCGTCCCGCTGGTGACGGAGTCCTTCAACTGGCAGCACGGTGTCTTCCTGGGCGCCAACATCGCCTCCGAGAAGACCGCCGCCGCCGAGGGCACCGTGGGCGAGCTGCGCCGCGACCCGTTCGCGATGCTGCCGTTCTGCGGCTACAACATGGGTGACTACTTCGCCCACTGGCTGAAGATCGGTGCCCAGGCGGACGCCGCCAAGCTGCCGAAGATCTACTACGTGAACTGGTTCCGCAAGAACGCCGACGGCCAGTTCGTCTGGCCGGGCTACGGCGAGAACAGCCGCGTGCTGAAGTGGGTCGTCGAGCGCCTGGAGGGCACCGGCGAGGGCGTCGAGACCCCGATCGGCGTGCTGCCGACCGTCGAGGGCTTCGACCTGGACGGCCTGGAGCTGGCGAAGGAGGACCTCGACCTGCTCTTCACGGTCGACGCCGACATCTGGCGTCAGGAGGCCGCGCTCGTCCCGGCCCACCTGGAGCTCTTCGGCGAGCACACGCCGACCGAGCTGTGGGACGAGTACCGAGACCTGGTCGCCCGCCTCGGCTGAGCCTGAGCCTCAGCAGGAGCGGTAGAGAGGCCGGTGCGCTGCACGAACCGCGCACCGGTCGGCGACAGGACGGCCGGAGCCCCGACGGACGATCTTTCCCCGACCAAGGAGATCGTCCGACCGGGACTCCGGCCGTAGCTTTTCCACCCGCCCGTCAGGGCTGGGTGTAGCCGCTCAGGAACATCCCGATCCGGGTGACCGCGTCGGTGATCTCCTCCGCGCGCGGCAGCGTGACCAGCCGGAAGTGGTCCGGCTCGGGCCAGTTGAAGCCGGTGCCCTGGACCAGCAGGATCCGCTCGGACCGCAGCAGGTCGAGCACCATCCGGGCGTCGTCCTTGATCTTGAACACCTTGGGGTCCAGCCGGGGGAAGGCGTACAGCGCGCCCTTCGGCTTCACACAGCTGACCCCGGGGATCTCGTTGAGCAGCCGGAACGCGGCGTCCCGGGACTCCAGCAGCCGTCCGCCGGGCAGGATCAGGTCCTTGATCGACTGCCGCCCGCCGAGCGCCGCGGCCACCGCGTGCTGGGCCGGCATGTTGGCGCACAGCCGCATCGAGGCGAGCACGGTCAGGCCCTCGACGTAACTGCGGGCCCGGCTCCGGTCACCGGAGAGCACCATCCAGCCGGAGCGGAAGCCCGCCACCCGGTAGGCCTTGGACAGGCCGTTGAAGGTGACGCAGAAGAGGTCGGGCGCCAGGGTGGCCAGCGGGACGTGCTCGGCGTCGTCGTAGAGGATCTTGTCGTAGATCTCGTCCGCGTAGATCACCAGCCGGTGGCGGCGGGCGATCGCGGCCAGCCCCTCCAGCACCTCGCGCGGATAGACCGCGCCGGTCGGGTTGTTGGGGTTGATCACCACCAGCGCCCTGGTCCGGTCGGTGACCTTGGACTCGATGTCGGCGAGGTCCGGGTACCACTCCGACTGCTCGTCACAGCGGTAGTGGACGGCCGTGCCGCCGGCCAGCGAGACGGAGGCCGTCCACAGCGGGTAGTCCGGGGCCGGGACGAGCACCTCGTCGCCGTCGTCCAGCAGCGCGGTCATCGCCAGCTGGATCAGTTCGGAGACGCCGTTGCCGAGGAAGACGTCCTCGACCGTCAGGCCGTCCAGGCCGCGCTCCTCGTAGTGCATCACCACGGCGCGGCGCGCGGAGAGCAGTCCCTTGGAGTCCCCGTAGCCGTGCGCGGTGGAGAGGTTGCGCAGGATGTCCTGGAGGATCTCCGGCGGCGCTTCGAAGCCGAACAGCGCGGGATTGCCGGTATTGAGCTTCAGGATGCGGTGGCCCTGTTCCTCCAGCCGCATCGCCTCGTCGAGCACCGGACCGCGGATGTCGTAACAGACATTGGCGAGTTTGCTGGACTGGATGACCTGCATGCCTGCCTACTTTAGGGGTACGAACGGGCGGTCCGGCGCGTGTCGTGGGACACCCGTCGGACCGCCCGGACGCTGTCGTTCCGCGCCGCCTTCGATCAGGAGGCGGAGGCCTCAGCTCGCCTTCCAGATCAGCGGCTCGGTGTCCAGAACGCTGCCGAAGACGAGGAACTGCGGCGGGGTGCCGTCCGGAACGAGATAGACGGCACACTGCTGCTGGCTCTGGCCGTCGTTCAGCACGCCCGGCTGCTTGCCGGTGTCGCACTGCGGGATCGACTTCAGGATCGTCGGGGCGGGCAGGATGCCGCTCCCCGCGGGGTCGGTCTGCACCTTGAACCGCATCATGAAGTACTCGTCCTGCAGCGGGGTGCCGGTCCGGTTGGTGAAGTTGACCGTCACGTAATACGGGGTCATGCCCGCGGTGTCGGCCGGCTTGAACCGGTACGGCGCGATCTCGGCGGCGGTGCCCTTGACCACCGAGACCGGGGTGACGTCGGCCTTGGTCCTGCCCAGGTAACTGCCGGTGGCGGTGAGCGGCAGCGGGCTCTCGAAGGTGATCTTGCTCTTTCCGCCGCTCTTTCCGCCGCTCGTGCCGCCGATCGGGTTGCCGCTGGTCGCGGCGGTCGGCAGCGGGTTGGGGGCCGTCGCACCGCCGGCCGCGCCGCCCGCGCCGCCGGCCGGGGCGGAGGCCGGGGCGGACGCGGGCGCGGAGGTCGGGGCGGACGTCGCGGCGCCGGTGGGGGTGGCGGCCGGGGTGTCGGCGGCGGGCGGTGCCGTGGTCGGCGCCGCGGTCGGGGCGGCGACGACCGCCGGGTCGTCGTTCTCCGGTCCGCAGGCGGTCAGCGCCAGCGCCAGTACGGCGACCGGGGCCGCGGCGCGCAGAGTGCTCCGAAGCTTCGTCAAGGTGTGTCTCCCCCGTGGATGATGTGGTCGGTGCGGCACCCGGGTTGTGCGGTGCCGTGAGTGTCGGACGCGGACGGTGTCCGGCCGGTTCCGGGCAGGGTCCGGGCCGGTCGGCGGCGGGTCGGCGGCCGGACCGGGGCGAGGAGGGGGAGAGCCGTGATCGCGAGCGCGCTGGGAGCGGTACTGGCCGGTCTGCTGGTGGCGCCGGCACTGCGCGGCCTGGTGGTGCGCTACGCCGTGCCGCAGGACGAACCGTGGTGCCTGGCCTGCCCGTCCTGCGGACGGGAGCTGCGCGGCCTGCCGCCCACCGGCCGGTGTCCGGGCTGCCGGACCGGGCTCGGCCCCGGCGCCTGGCTGGTGGAGGCGGTCACCGCCGCGGCCGCCGCCGCCGCACTCGCCGCCGCGCATCCGGCGGACGCGCTGCTGCTGCTCTGGCTGGCCGGGCCCGGCGTGGTGCTGGGCTTCACCGACGCCCGGGTGCACCGGCTGCCCTACCCGCTCACCTGGACGCTGGCGGTGGGCCTCGCGGTGCTGCTGCCGGTGGTGCAGCTGGCCGAGGGCGCCCCCGGTGTGCTGACGCGCTGCCTGCTGGTGGCACTGGCCGCCGGGGTGCTGTTCGAAGTCCCGTTCCAGATGGGGCTGGTGGGCGGCGGGGACACCGTGCTGGCGCTCGGCCTCGGCGCGCTGCTCGGCCGCTACGGCTGGTCCGCCGCGTTCGCAGGCCTGGCGGCCTTCGTGCTGCTGGCCGGGCTCTGGTCGGTCGGCGTGCTGCTGGCCTCCCTGGTGCGCCGCCGTCCGGTGCGCGGCCGGGAGGTGCCGCTGGGCCCGTTCCTGCTGCTCGGCACCCTGCTGGCGGTGCTCGGGCACTCCTGAGGCACTCCCGGCCCGAGGCGCGCACCGCCCGGGAAAGCGGACGGGCCCGCCGTACCGGTAGGTACGGCGGGCCCGGCGCCGACGCGCAGGCCCCACCCTCAAGGAGCGGCGCGCCGGGGGGAGTTACGGCATCTGGTGGACGAACGGGCCGACCGTGTTGGAGAAGGCGTTCCCGTTGACGGAGTCCCAGTTGGTGGACCAGGTCATCGCGCCCCGGATGGTCGGCCACTTGGCCGGCGGGACGAAGCTGCCGCAGTTCTTGCCGGTGGCGAGGCAGTCCAGCGCGTTGTTGACGACGCTCGGCGCGACGTAGCCGCCGCCGGCCGCCTTGGAGGAGGCGGGGACGCCGATGCCGACCTGGTCGGGCCGCAGACCGCCCTGGATCTGGGTGCAGATCTGCGAGGTGATGAAGTCGATGGTGCCCTGGGTGTAGACCTTGCCGTCGCAGCCGTTCATGCCGCCCGAGTTGTAGAACTGGGTGTTGACGACGGTCAGGATGTCCTTGGTGTTCAGCGCCAGCTGGAAGTAGGCGCCGGCGGTGGAGTACATCCCGATGGTCTCGGGGGCCATCGTCAGGACGAAGTTGGAGCCGACCTTGGCCTGGAGGCTGTGCAGGGCGCTGCCCATGTGGGTCGGGTTGACCCCGTTCTCCAGGTCGATGTCGATGCCGTCGAAGCCGTAGTCCTTGATGACGGCGTAGGCGGTGTCGACGAAGGTCTGGGCGGCGGTGGCGTCGTTGACCGAGATGGCGCCGTTCTGGCCGCCGACCGAGATGATGACCTTCTTGCCGGCCGCCTGCTTGGCCTTCACGTCGGCGCGGAACTGGGCGTCGGTGTAGCCGCCGAGGCCGGCGGAGAGCTCCGGGTCCAGCTTGAAGGTGATGGCGCCCGCGCGGCTGGGGACGGCGTCGGCGAACGAGACCGCGATGATGTCGTACGCGCTCTGGACGTCGCTCAGCTTCTGGAGGTTGTTGCCCTTGTTGTCGAAGTTGTGCCAGTAGCCGGTGATCGCGTGCTTCGGCACACCGGTGTTCGGGTTGCCGGTGCTGGTCGCCGTGGGGGTCGGGGTGACCGTCTGGGTGGGCGTCGGCGTGACGGTCTGGGTCGGCGTGGCGGTGGCCGTCGGCGAGGCGGTCGCGGTCGGCGTGACCGTGGGGGTGACGGTCGGGGTGGGGGTGACCGTCGCGGTCGGGCTCGGGGTGGTGGGGCCGCCCGGGCCGCTCAGCACGACGTCGTCGGCGTAGAAGGCGCTCTGGCCGTACCAGCCGTGCAGGTACACCGTGACGGTCTTGGCGCTCGCACCGGTGGTGAAGGTGGTGGAGAGCTGGTTCCAGCTGTTCTGGTTGGACCAGACGCTCGGGTCGGTGCCGCCGGTGCCCCGCGCGCCGAGGTAGGCGTACGGGCCCTGGACCCAGGCGCTCAGGGTGTAGCTGGTGTTGGGCAGCACGCTGATGGTCTGGGTGCACTCGGCGGTGTCCCCGGCGCTCGGGGTGGCCTGCAGCGCGCCCGAGCCCGAGTGGACCGGCGTGGTGACGGCGCTCGCGGCACCGGCGCAGACCCAGCCGCTCAGCGAGCCGTCGAAGCCGCCGTTGGTGACCAGGTTCCCGGCGGCCGCGTTGGCGCCGCCGGCGAAGAGGGCGAGGCCGGTGCCGGCCAGGGCGAGGGCGGTGGCGCCCGCGGCGAGGGCCGGGACGGGGCCGCGGCGGCGCTTGTGCGACACGGGCCGGTTCAGCGTACGGGCCATGGAGGTGCGCTCCTGTGGGGGAGGAGCGGCCGCCGCGGTGGGGGGCGCGGCGGCCGCGTGTGGGGGAGGGCATTGCGTCCGAAGTACTGCCTTGACGAGGGCGGGTCCGGTGTTCTGTTCCGCCCTGGGAACAAAAGCTGGACTAGACCATTGGGGGTCGTCAAGCATTGAACCGTCGGCTTACGGATTCCTTAAGGAATCGGAGACCGTTCCGTATCCGGCCGCCGGCCGTTCCCCGGAGCGTCCCCGGGACGTCGTGCCGGCGCGTTCAGGCCACCTCCGGCACGCCCGTCGCGACAGACTTCGCACAGGACCGTGACCCTCCCGCGACCTGCGGCTTTCCGTGCCACCACGACGCGGGAGTAGGCTGCGCCGGGGGTTCTGAAGCACCCGGTGAAGTGAGTACGGAGGGGCCGAAAAACCATGGGTCTGCGCGATGTCGTCGAACGCACGCCGGGTCTGCGCGTCCTGCTGGACGGGATGTACGGCCTCTACGGTCGCCGGGTGGAGGTGCACCTCGCCCGCACCCCGCACCACATCGGCGTGATCCTCGACGGCAACCGTCGCTGGGCCCGCGCGACCGGCGGCTCCACCGCCTACGGCCACCAGCGCGGCGCCGACAAGATCAGCGAGTTCCTCGGCTGGTGCGACGAGACGCACGTCAAGGTCGTCACCCTGTGGATGCTCTCCACCGACAACCTCGACCGCCCGGCCGACGAGCTGGTCCCGCTGCTCGGCATCATCGAGGACGCCGTCACCAACCTCGCCGCCGCCCGCCGCTGGCGGATCAACCCGGTCGGCGCCCTGGACCTGCTGCCGCAGCACACCTCGGACGTCCTGAAGCGGGCCGCCGAGGAGACCGCGGGCATCGAGGGCATCACCGTGAACGTGGCCGTCGGCTACGGCGGCCGGCACGAGATCGCCGACGCCGTCCGCTCGCTGCTCCAGGAGCACGCCGGCCGGGGCACCTCGATCGAGGAACTGGCCGAGATCCTGGACGTCGAGCACATCGCCGAGCACCTCTACACCAAGGGCCAGCCCGACCCCGACCTGGTCATCCGCACCTCGGGGGAGCAGCGGCTCTCCGGCTTCCTGCTCTGGCAGAGCGCGCACAGCGAGTTCTACTTCTGCGAGGCGTACTGGCCGGCCTTCCGCAAGGTCGACTTCCTGCGGGCGCTGCGCGCCTTCGAGCAGCGCAACCGGCGGATGGGCCTCTGACCGGGGCGTACGGCGGTTCCGGGGGACCGGACCGGCGCGGCGCGCCGGATTGACCACCGTAGGGGCTGGCTTACCCGGCGGCCGGGCGAGGCCAAACGTTCACCCGCAATGATCCGTCAGTTCGCCGACGGCGCGAATGCACCGCCCCCCGCCTGGGAATACTCCGATCAGACCGGCCCCGAGGCCACCGGGGCAGCGGGGGCCGGCTTGCCGCGGATGACGCAGGGTCATCCGCCCTGGAGGCCTAGTGGTCAGTTCCAAGAGCCGCCGGACACCAGACCGGCGCACGTACGTTCTCGACACCAGTGTGCTCCTGGCGGACCCGCTCGCCATGACCCGTTTCGAGGAGCACGAGGTCGTCCTCCCGGTGGTCGTGGTGACGGAGCTGGAGGCCAAGCGGCACCACCCGGAGCTGGGGTACTTCGCCCGGCAGGCGCTGCGACTGCTCGACGACTACCGGATCCGGTTCGGCCGCCTCGACGAGCCGATCCCGGTCGGGGAGCTCGGCGGCACCATCAGGGTGGAGCTCAACCACTCCGACCCGTCGATACTGCCGGCCGGCTACCGGGCCGGTGGCGGCGAGGCCGACACCCGGATCCTGGCGGTGGCCCGCAACCTGCAGGCCGAGGGGTACGACGTCACCGTCGTCTCCAAGGACCTCCCGCTGCGGATCAAGGCGTCCTCGGTCGGCCTGCTCGCCGAGGAGTACCGGGCCGAGCTGGCGATCACCTCCGGCTGGACGGGCATGTCCGAGCTGCACGTGCCCGCCGACGACGTGGACGCGCTGTTCGCGGCCGGCCACGACGCCGGGGTGGACGTCGAGGGCGCCGCCGAGCTGCCGGTGCACACCGGGCTCGTGCTCACCTCCGAGCGGGGCAAGGCGCTCGGCCGGGTGGCCGGGGACGGCCGGGTGCGGCTGGTGCGCGGGGAGCGCGAGGCGTTCGGCCTGCGCGGGCGCAGCGCCGAGCAGCGGGTGGCGCTGGACCTGCTGCTCGACCCGGAGGTCGGGATCGTCTCGCTGGGCGGCCGGGCCGGTACCGGCAAGTCCGCGCTGGCGCTGTGCGCCGGCCTGGAGGCGGTCCTGGAGCGGCAGCAGCACCGCAAGGTGATGGTCTTCCGGCCGCTGTACGCGGTCGGCGGGCAGGAGCTCGGCTACCTCCCGGGCACCGAGACGGAGAAGATGAGCCCCTGGGCCCAGGCGGTCTTCGACACCCTCTCGGCGGTCACCACCCCGGACGTGATCGAGGAGGTCATCTCCCGGGGCATGCTGGAGGTCCTGCCGCTCACCCACATCCGCGGGCGTTCCCTGCACGACGCCTTCGTGATCGTGGACGAGGCGCAGTCGCTGGAGCGCAACGTCCTGCTGACGGTGCTGTCCCGGATCGGCCAGGGCTCGCGGGTGGTGCTCACCCACGACGTGGCGCAGCGGGACAACCTCCGGGTCGGCCGGTACGACGGTGTGGTGGCGGTGGTGGAGAAGCTGAAGGGGCATCCGCTCTTCGCGCACATCACGCTGACCCGCTCGGAGCGTTCGCCGATCGCGGCGCTGGTGACGGAGATGCTGGAGGACGTCAACCCGTGATCCGCCGATGTCCGATGTTCCGGACATCAGCGGACAAAAGCATCAATTCCTAGCACGGAGCCCGCTCCTGAGGGAGCGGGCTCCGCCCTTTTCATCACATCGAGTGGCCTGCGTTGGACGAACGCCGGTTCGGCGATTGTGACATCCGCCACGCAACGGGGAATTGCGTCGACAGGTCCCCGTGCGGCATGGTGAGGGTTCTGTCAGGCCCCGCGTACGGCATGGCAGGGCTTCCGGGAGACCGGGGGTCCGGCCCGGACGGTCCACCAACTCCGGTCGGTGGGCGCACAATTGAAGACCGTGAGCCGTACGCCGCCCGATCGCAACGCCCGGTCGCCTCACCTCGGCCGGACGCCGGGTCAGTCCCTCCCGTGACCAGCACCGTACGGAGGGCCGCGCCAAGGGGCATCTTGCGCCCGTACGGTCACGCGTGGGCGATGCTGGAAGGAATCCATGTGACTCGGATCTCGGTCCGGGGAGTTGCTGTCGCCTCCGCCACCGCCGTCACCGCTGTCGGTGCCGTGGTGGGAATGGCGTCGGGCAGCGAGGGCAAGACGACGCAGACGGTCGATGTCGCCGGCGCGACGCTGCTTGCCGAAGTCCCCTCCGGCGCCCAGGCGCAGACCATCAGCGACAACATCGGCACGCAGGCATCCGCCCAGCAGGCCGCCGCCGACACCGCCGCCAAGGCCGCCGCCGAGCAGAAGGCGGCCGAGGAGGCCGCCCGCCAGCAGGCTGCCGCCGAGGCGCAGGCCAAGGCCGATGCCGCCGCCAAGGAGGCCGCCGACGCGGCCGCCAAGGCCGAGGCGGAGAAGGCCGCGAAGGCCGCCGAGGAGAAGCGCAAGGCCGACGAGGCCGCCGCCAACCGCTCCAAGGCCCGCTCGGCGATGGCCGCCACCGACGGCGCCGCGCCGTCCGCCCCGGCGGTCTCGGTCAGCCCCGGTTCGGTGCAGGAGCTGGCCCAGCAGATCATCGGCAACGACGCCCAGTTCCAGTGCTTCAGCCAGATCGTGAAGCGCGAGAGCGGCTGGAACTACACCGCCACCAACAAGAGCTCCGGCGCGTACGGCCTGGTCCAGGCGCTGCCCGGCTCCAAGATGGCCTCGGCGGGCGCCGACTGGCGCACCAACCCGGGCACCCAGATCAAGTGGGGTCTCGGCTACATGAACAGCCGCTACGGCAGCCCCTGCGGCGCCTGGTCGTTCTGGCAGTCGCACCACTGGTACTAGGAACACCCGGTACCGGGAACGCCGCCGCGGTGTCTCGCACCGCGGTCTCTTGGACTCGTCGACGGGCCTGGACTCGTCGACGGGCCGCGCCGCCCGTGTCGCGCTGACCAGTGCGCCCGCGGGCGGTGCGGACCCGGGTGCGGACGCGGGGACGGGGAGGGGTCCTGGTAGCTCCCCGCGCCGGCCGGTCCGCCGACAGTTGGCTCTGGGTTCCCGACCGACTCCTCCCCGCCACCGAGTGCCTGAAACCACCCGGGACATGCTGTTTTGCCCCGGAATCGGCCCCGAAGATCCCGCACGGATCGCACCCGCGGAGCGGACTCACCGCGCCCCGGCCGGGTAGCGTCTCCCTGACGGCCGTGGCGGGACCCACGGCGTGCCGCCGCACCGGGCGGCTCCGGCGGGGAGAAGTGGTAGCGAGCATGGCGCGGGGCGGAAAGGCCTTCAAGGCCGTGGCCAAGGGCATGGCCGTGGCGGCGAGCGCGGCGGCCGTGATCGAGCGACGCCGACGGGCCGCGATGGCGGCCGACTTCCACGAACCGCCGCTCGCCCCGGTGCCCCCGCCGTCCGACCCGCTGCCGTCCGACCCGCTGCCGGGGCCACGGACCGAGGCCGCTCCGGTGGCGCCCGCCGTCCCCGCTCCCGCTCCCGCGCCCGCGCCGGCCCCCTCGTCCCCTCCGGTTCCCTCCCACGGGCACTTCGGCCGGCCCGCCACCCCCGCCGAGGCGGTGCCGTGGGGCCTGCGGGTCGCCGCCGAGTCCACCTGGCGGCTGCTGCTGCTCGGCGCCGCGCTGTACGTCGTCTTCTACATCGTCGACATGCTGCGGCTGGTCGCCTTCGCGGTGCTCGCCTCGCTGCTGATCTCCGCGCTGCTGGAGCCCACCGTCTCCTGGCTGCGCCGCCACGGCGTCCCGCGCTCGCTGGCCGCCGGCGGGGTGTTCATGAGCGGACTGGCCGGCATCGGGCTGGTCGGCTGGTTCGTGGTCTGGCAGGTGACCACCAACCTGGAGACCGTCACCAGCAAGGTCAAGGCCGGTGTCGACCAGCTGCGGGACTGGCTGATCACCGGGCCGCTGCACCTGACCGAGCAGCAGATCACCGACTTCGCCAACCAGATCACCAAGGCGATCAGCACCAACACCGAGCAGATCACCTCGGCCAGCATCACCGGCGCGCAGATCGCCGTCGAGGTGCTGACCGCCGTCCTGCTCGCCTTCTTCACCACCTTCTTCCTGCTCTACGACGGCGAGCGGATCTGGAACTGGGCGCTGCGCGGCCTGCCCCGGCACTCCCGCTACGCGATGGCCGGCGCCGGCCCGAAGGCCTGGGCCACGCTCACCGCCTACGTCCGCGGCACCGTCTGCGTGGCCTTCATCGACGCGGTCTGCATCGGCACCGGTATCCAGCTGCTCGGCGTGCCGATGGCGCTGCCGCTCGCCGTGATCATCTTCCTGGGCGCCTTCGTCCCGCTGGTCGGCGCGCTGGTCACCGGGACGGTCGCGGTGCTGATCGCGCTGGTCACCACGACGCCGTGGACGGCGCTGATGGTGCTGGTGGTCCTGATCGCCGTCCAGCAGATCGAGGGCCATGTGCTCCAGCCGCTGATCCTCGGCCGCGCCGTGCGCGTCCACCCGCTCGGCGTCGTCCTCGGCGTGGCCGCCGGCTCCATCATCGGCGGCATCGGCGGCGCCATCGTCGCCGTCCCCCTGATCGCCGTCACCAACACCGTGGTCACCCACCTCCGCCGCCGCAACGAGGCCGGCCAGGCCGTCTTCACCGCCCTCGAAGCCGCCCGCGAAGCCGCCACCCGCCCCCCGACCCCCTGACCCCCGTCCCCCCGGTCCACGCGAACGGGCCCCTCGCCGGGACTCGGGGGGAGTCCGGGGGAGGGGCCCGTTCGGGGTGGTACGGGTCAGGCGGTGACGGTCGCGAGGGCGGCCTCGGAGTCGAGGACACCGGCGACGGCCTGGAGGACCGCGGCGATCTTCATCGAGGCCTGGACGACCTCGCGGTCGACGCCGGCCTTGCGCAGGACGGCCTCGTGGGAGTCGAGGCACTGACCGCAGCCGTTGATCGCGGAGACCGCGAAGCACCAGAGCTCGAAGTCGACCTTCTCGACGCCCGGAGTGCCGATGATGTTCATCCGCAGACCGGCCCGCATGCTGCTGTACTCCTTGTCGGAGAGCAGGTGCAGCGTCCGGTAGTAGACGTTGTTCATCCCCATGACCGCGGCCGCGCCCTTGGCGGCGTTGTACGCCTCCGGGGAGAGGTTGGCCTTGGCCTCCGGCTCCAGCTCGCGCAGGACGGCGGGGCTGCGGGTGGCCATCGCGCAGGCGAGGACGGTGCCCCACAGCTGCTGGGCGGGGAGGTCGGAGTTGCCGATGACCGAGCCCAGGTTGAGCTTGAGGTCCTTGGCGTAGTCCGGGAGGGCGGACTTCAGGTCGTCGAGGGCCATGGGTCAGCCCGCCAGGAGGGCCTGGGCGTCGAGGGTGTCCTCGCCCTTGTTCCAGTTGCACGGGCACAGCTCGTCGGTCTGCAGGGCGTCCAGCACCCGCAGGACCTCCTTGGGGTTACGGCCGACGGAGCCGGCGGTCACCATGACGAACTGGACCTCGTTGTTCGGGTCGACGATGAAGACGGCGCGCTGGGCGGTGCCGTCCGCGTTCTCGATGCCGCAGGCGCGCATCAGGTCGTGCTTGATGTCGGCCAGCATCGGGAACGGCAGGTCGTTGAGGTCCTTGTGGTCCTTGCGCCAGGCGTGGTGCACGAACTCCGAGTCGCCGGAGACGCCGAGGATCTGGGCGTCGCGGTCGGCGAACTCCTCGTTCAGCTTGCCGAACGCGGCGATCTCGGTCGGACACACGAAGGTGAAGTCCATCGGCCAGAAGAAGACGACCTTCCAGCCCTTCTGGTCCTCCGAGGTGTAGTCCTTGAACTCCAGCTTGTCGGCGGACGGGCCTTCCACGCCCTTGAGGTTGTAAGCCGGGAACTGGTCACCGATCGTCAGCACGTTAGCTTCTCCTGTGAGGGGTGGGGAGTTTGTCCGGTTTGCGGAACGGGTTCCACCATTCCACATCGTGGACTGATCAGGGAAATAGCTACACTCGATGTGTCTGATCGGAGAGAGTTATCAACGGCCCCGTACCCCCCTCCCGCCCCGCCCGTCGCAGGGCTCCCGCCCGCAAACCCGGGGCGACTGTGGCGAACGCCACCCCACGCAGTCCCCGGACACCCACGGTCGCCCAGCTCAGGGCCTTCGTGGCGGTGGCCGAGCACCGGCACTTCCGGGAGGCCGCCGCGGCCACCGGGACGAGCCAGCCGGCGCTCTCCGGGGCGGTCGCGGCGCTGGAGGAGTCGCTGGGCGCGCAGCTCGTCGAGCGTACGACGCGCCGGGTGATGATCACTCCACTGGGGGAGCGCGTACTGGAGCACTCGCGCCGGGTGCTCGCCTCCCTGCAGGCGCTGACCGAGGAGGTGGAGGCCGCCCGCCGTCCGTTCACCGGGCCGCTGCACCTGGGCGTGATCCCGACCGTCGCGCCCTATCTGCTGCCGACCGTGCTGCGGCTGGTCCGCGACCGATACCCGGAGCTGGAGCTGCACGTCCACGAGGAGCGGACGCCCTCGCTGCTGGAGGGGCTGGCCGCCGGGCGGCTGGACGTGCTGCTGCTGGCGCTGCCGGCCGGCGGGAGCGCGCCGACCCGGGACATCCCGCTGTTCGACGAGGACTTCGTCCTGGTCACGCCGCCCGACCACGAGCTGGCCGGCCGGGCCGACGTGCCGCGCGACGTGCTGCTCGACCTGGACGTGCTGCTGCTGGAGGAGGGCCACTGCCTGCGCGACCAGGCCCTCGACATCTGCCGCGAGGTCGGCGCCGACCAGGCCGGCTCCACCACCCGGGCGGCCGGCCTGTCGACCCTGGTGCAGCTGGTGGCCGGCGGTCTGGGGGTGACCCTGCTGCCCGCCACGGCGCTGGACGTGGAGGCGGGCCGCGCCGACCGGCTGGCCGCCGTCCGCTTCGCCGCGCCCGCGCCGGGCCGCCGGATCGGCCTCGCCACCCGGCCGGGCTCGGCCCGCAGCGCCGAGTACGACCGCTTCGCCGTCACGCTGCGCGAGGTGCTGGCCGAGCTGCCGGTCCGGATCGTCGAGCCGTAGGGCGCGTCCTCAGACCCCGGCGGGGGCGCCGAGGCAGAGGCCGACCGTGGTGGCGACCAGCAGGTCGAGCGCCCGGCGGGACTCCTCCTCGGGGTCCTCGCCGGCGGCCTTGAGGACCAGGTAGCGGTCGGTCAGTCCGTTGAAGCCGGCCAGGAAGTACACCGCGATCTCCTGCGCGGGCAGCGTCAGCGGCTGCTCGTGGGCGGCGGCGAGCCCGGTGAGGAGCTCGGCGGCGGTGGCCTCGATCTCGTGCTGGACCGCCCGCATGATCTCCTGCAGGTCCAGGTCGCGCAGCGCCATCGCGGAGAACTCGGTGATCAGCGCACACCTGCCGCGCTCGCCGACGGCGCTGTCCCACAGGGCGTGGACCATCGTGCGGACCTGCTCGCCGAACGGGCCCTCGTCCGGCGCGGACGCCCGCACCTGGCCGATGAAGTCGGCGGTCAGCTGCTCGACGACGGCCCGGTAGAGGTCCTTCTTGGTGCCGAAGGTGTAGTGCACCGTCGCCTGCGCCACGCCCAGCTCGGCCGCGATGGCGCGGGTGCTGCCGGCGGCCACGCCCTCGCGGGCCATCAGGTCGATGGCGGCCTGGATGAGTTGGGGGCGCCGTTCGGCGGCCGGGACATGAGCCATTGGGCCAGGGTATCGCCATGTTCGCGCAACCAGATCGATCGATTGCGTCACACGCTCTCGTCGATTGACTTTGTCACGTGACTAAGTTGCGCGTACGGTGGTGCGGACGACTGGGCGACGAGCCCGGAACGACCCGACCCGAAGGTGACGCATGGCCACCTACCTGTACCGCCTGGGCCGCCGCTGCTTCCGCCGCAGGCGTACCGTGCTCGCCGTCTGGCTGGCCCTGCTGATCGCCGTCGGCGGCGCGGCGGCGGCCTTCGGCGGCTCGACCTCCGAGGAGTTCAAGGTCCCCGGCACCGAGGCCCAGGCGACCCTGGACCGGATCAAGGGCACCTTCCCCGAGCAGGGCCACGGCTCCGCCCAGGTGGTCTTCGCCACCGAGGCGCCCGGCGGCATCGCCGCCCCCGAGACCGCCAGGGCGGTGGGCGAGGCGGTCACCCGGATCGCCGCCGTCCCGGGCGTCGCGGGCGTCCCCGACCCCTACACCACCGGCGCGCTGTCCCCGGACGGCAAGGTGGCGCTGGGCCTGGTCTCCTTCGACGGCAAGCTCGGCGACATCACCGACCAGCAGCGCGACGCCGTCCGGGCGGCGGCCGACCCGGCCCGCGCGGCCGGGGTCACGGTCGCCTTCGGCGGCGACGCCTACAACAAGATGGCCCAGGTCGACGGCGGCGAGGCGATCGGACTCGTGGTGGCCGGGCTGGTCCTGGTGATCACCCTGGGCTCGCTGGTCGCGGCCGGGCTCCCGTTGGCCACCGCCCTGATCGGGGTCGGCGTCGCGATGGCCGGCGTGTTCACGGTGGCGGGCTCGTTCGAGATCATCTCCACCGCGCCGGTGCTGGCGCTGATGGTGGGCCTCGCGGTCGGCATCGACTACGCCCTGTTCATCCTCTCCCGGCACCGCCGCCACCTCGCCGAGGGGCTGGAGCCGGAGGAGGCCGCCGCCCGCGCCAACGCGACCGCCGGCAGCGCCGTGGTCTTCGCCGGGCTCACCGTCGTGGTCGCCCTGGCCGGCCTGGCCGTCGCCGGGGTGCCCTTCCTGACCGTGATGGGCCTGGCCGCCTCCGGCGCGGTCGTCATCGCGGTGCTCGTCGCGATCACCCTGCTGCCCGCCCTGCTCGGCTTCGCCGGCCGCGGCATCGACCGGCTGCCGGTCTGGCGGGGCGCGCTGCGGAGCGCCGGGCGCACGACGCTGGGCGAGCGCTGGGCGGGCTTCGTGGTGCGCCGCCCGCTCGCCGTCCTGCTGGCCGGCCTGGCCGCGCTGGTCGCGCTCGCCGTGCCCGCCGCGAGCCTCACCCTCGGCCTGCCCGGCGGCGGCTCGCAGGCCAAGGGCACCGACGCCCGCACCGCGTACGACCTGGTCGACCGCAGCTTCGGCCCCGGCTTCAACGCCCCGCTGGTGGTCGTGGTCGACGCCGCGGACGCCGCGCAGCCGGAGCAGGCGGTGCAGGGTGTGGCGGGCCGGCTCGCCGCCCTGCCCGGCGTGCAGACACTGCTCCCGCCGCAGCTCGACCAGCCGAGCCGCACCGCGCTCGTCCCGGTGATCCCGAAGACCGGCCCGGACCACGCCGACACCCGGCAGCTGGTCACCGACATCCGCGACCAGCGGGACGCGATCCAGGCCGGGACCGGCGCGCGGATCGACGTCACCGGCACCACCGCCGCCAACATCGACGTCTCCGCCAAGCTCTCCGACGCGCTGCCGCCGTTCGTCGCGGTGATCGCGGGCATCGCGCTGGTGCTGCTGGCGCTGGCCTTCCGCTCGATCCTGGTGCCGCTGAAGGCGGTCGCGGGTTTCCTGCTCTCCATCACGGCCTCGCTCGGCGCCGTCGTCGCGGTCTACCAGTGGGGCTGGCTGGACGGCCTGATCGACGTGCCGAAGGTCGGCCCGGTGGTCAGCTTCGTGCCGATCCTGCTGATCGGCGTGCTGTTCGGGCTGGCGATGGACTACGAGCTGTTCCTGGTCTCCGGGATGAAGGAGCAGTACGTGCACGGCGCGGCACCGCGCGAGGCGGTGGTGGCCGGGGTGAAGAACGGCGCCCGGGTGGTCACCGCGGCCGCCCTGATCATGATCGCGGTCTTCGGCTCGTTCGTCTTCGGCCACGACCCGATCGTCCAGCCGATCGGCTTCGCGCTCGCGGTGGGCGTGCTGGTGGACGCCTTCGTGGTGCGGATGGCCCTGGTGCCGGCCGCGATGACGCTGTTCGGCCGGGCCGCCTGGTGGTTCCCGAGGAGCCTGGACCGGGTGGTGCCGCGGGTGGACATGGAGGGCGAGCAGCTGATGGCCCGGCTGGAGTCCACCGGGAGCGGCGCCGCCCGGGACGTGAAGGAGCCCGAGCGGGTCTGACGCCACCGCGAAGGGGCCGCCCCGGCGAACCGCGCCGGGGCGGCCCCTTCGCACGTCACGGCAGGCGCTGCTCGAACCAGACCACCTTGCCCGTGCCCAGCCGGGTCGCGCCCCAGCGCTCGGCGCACCGGGCCACTATCTGCAGGCCCCGCCCGCGCTCGTCCTCCGGCCCGGTCCGCCGCGGCCGGGGCAGCAGCGGGCTGTCGTCGCCGACCTCGCAGCGCAGCCGGGTGGTGCGGACCAGGCTCAGGGTCACCGGGCGGGTGGCGTGCTGGACGGCGTTGGTGACCAGCTCGCTGACCATCAGCTCGGTCGCCTCGGTCAGCTCCTCCAGCCCCCAGCGGCGCAGGGTGTGCGCGGCCAGCCGGCGCGCCCGCCCGGGCGTCTCGTTGCGCGGCTGGAGGTACCAGTGCGCGACGTCCCCGGCCGGGATGCCGTCGAAGCAGGCGGCCAGCAGCGCGATGTCGTCGCCGCGGTCGCCGGGCGGCAGGATCCTCAGCGCCTCCTGGCAGAGGTGCTCGGGTGCGTGCCGCTGGGCGCCGGCGAGCCGGGCGCGGAGCAGTTCGAGGCCGTCGCTGAGCGGCCGGTTGCGGGTCTCCACCAGACCGTCGGTGAACAGCAGCAGGGCCGAACCGGGCGGGGCGGGCAGTTCGACGGAGGAGAAGTCCACCCCGCCGACGCCGATCGGCGCGCCGGCCTCCAGGTCGAGCAGCTCGGCCGCGCCGTCCGGCCGGACGAGCACCGGCGGCACGTGCCCGGCGTTGGCGAGCACCACCCGGTTGGCGATCGGGTCGTAGACGGCGTAGACGCAGGTCGCCAGGTGCTGCTCGCGGCCGAGCCGCTGGGCCTGCTCGTCCAGGTGGTAGAGCACCTCGTGCGGCGGCAGGTCGAGCGCGGCCAGGGTCTGCGCGCTGGTGCGCAGCTGGCCCATGATGGCTGCCGAGGTCAGCGAGTGGCCCATCACGTCGCCGACGATCAGTGCCACCCGGTTGCCGGGCAGCGGCACGGCGTCGTACCAGTCGCCGCCGACCTGGGCGCCGCGCTCGCCGGGCAGGTAGCGCTGGGCGAGCCGGACGCCGTGCGGCTGGGGCAGGCGCAGCGGCAGCATGCTGCGCTGGAGCTCGTTGGCTATCTCCCACTCGCGGGCGTAGCGCAGCGCGGTGTCGACGGCCAGCCCGGCCTGGGTGGCGAGGTGGGTGGCGGTGGCGGTGTCGGTGGCGTCGAAGCCGGGCCGGCCGCTCTTGGCGGACGGGCGCCGGATCAGCACCAGCAGTCCGAGCACGGTCTTGCGCCCGCGCAGCGGCAGGGCGAGCACCGAGGTCCCGGGGCTGAGCCGGGCCAGGCCGCGGGCACCGTACAGCTCGCGCAGCAGCTCGGTGGTGCGGGCGCTGCCGCTGTCCTCGGCGGCGCCGAGCACGACCGGTTCGGCGGGGCGGCGGCTGAGCAGGGTGTGGGCGAGCGCGCCGCCGCGGGTGACCGGGGTGGCGGGGCCGGGGTCGGCGGTGGAGCGGGCGCCGTACCGGCTGCCGTAGCGGTCGCGGCGGTCGTCGCCGGCCGGGCGGCCGCGCCGGCCCAGCCGGGTGCCCTGGCTGTGGTGGATCCGCAACTGCTCGGGGAAGCCGGGCTCGCGCTCGACGTTGGGCAGCGGGTCGCGCAGGTGGACGACGGCGGCGTCGGCGAGGGCGGGGACGAGCACCCGGCCGGCGTTGCGCAGGGTGGCGGCCAGGTCGAGCGCGCTGTTGATCCGCCGGGTCGCGGAGTCGAGGTAGGCCAGGCGTTCGGGGACGTGCTCCGGGGGTGACGACGGGCGGCGCGGGGTCGGCAGGGCAGGCGGCTGTCCGGCCTCGGGTTTGAGCTGGTCGCGCACGGGTGCCTGTCCTGGGATCGGTACGGTCTGTGGTCTGTCGGGGGACTGCCGGGGACTGCCGGGAACTGCCTGGGCCTGCCTGGAACTGCCTGGGCCTGCGGTCCGGCCCGTCAGCCGGTCCGCCGGCAGCGGAGGAAGAGCTGCTCCTCCGGCGGCAACGAGGTGCTGGCGGGCGCGTACGGGCGGCCCTCCTGCTCCTCGACCACGAACCCGGCGGCCAGCAGGACCCGTTCGAGATCCTCGCGCAGGTACCCGCTGATCCGCAGCTCCCGGCCGAGGAACGGCAGGGGAACGTGGTCGAGGTCCGCCTCGACCATACCGAGCGCCAGCAGCCCGCCGGACCGCAGCAGGGTGTGCAACCGGCCCAGCACGGTGGGGATCTCGTCCTGGGGGAGCAGGATCAGCGAGAAGAAGGCGGTGACCGCGTCGAAGGTGCCCCGCCCGGCGGGGCCGAGCCGCGGCAGGTTCCAGGCGGAGGCGGCGCGCTCGGTGGCGAGGTCGTACATGTCGATGCGGTGCAGGGCGGGCGGGTGCGGCCCCGGGTGACGGGCCTGCCGGGCCAGGGTCAGCATGACGTCGGAGAGGTCGATCCCGGTGACCCGCATCCCGGCCTCGGTCAGCTGGCGGACGGTCGGCTCGCCGTTGCCGCAGCCGACGTCCAGCACCGCGGCCCCGGGCTCCAGCCCGGCCAGCAGCCGGCGCCCGCAGGCCAGCTGGCCGTCCTTCGAGGGGAACGCCTCCGCGTAGCCGGTGCCGATGGTGTCGAAGGCGACCGCCTGGAGGGCGCGTTCGGCCCGGCGGCGCAGGACGTCGGACCCGTCGTCGCCACCCGCGTCCTCGTCGACGGGGAACGGATCCGATATCTGTCCGGTCGTCACGATTGAGAGGCACCTTTCGGCCGGGCCTCCGGTCGGCCGGACGAGACGCGAGGCCGGACCGCCGTCTCCTCCCGGCGCCCGCGCTGCCCCGCCGGCCCGCTGCCGGTGGCGGTACGTCACGCTCCCCGCGTCACAATGACTGCATTGCCACGCTGACTGCACGCTGACACTTTGCACAGACTCTTTGCACAGAGACACTCTGCACTGCGGGAGCGCCGCCGCGCTGCCTTTTCCGGATTGCTCCACCGGAGAAGTGCACTCGTGTGTGTACTGGCCTCCGAGAATATGCGTGATCACTCCGCCATGGGGTCCGTTTCCGGCCAACTCGTGGCGGTTGGCCGGTGCCGCACCCCCGTCCGGAAGCACGGGGCGCGGGCCGGGGTGGTGCGGCCGGGCTCCGCACGCCGTGCGGCCGGCCGCCGGAACCGCCCCGACCTGCGGTTCCACCCGTCCCGGGAGCCGCCTGTCGGGCGTTTATTGAACGTCAATCGGGCCGGTGCACAGTGGTGTCCAGCGCCGGGGAAGCGTTGAAGGCGTTCCCGCAGCCGGGGGGCTGCGGGAGCGCCGAACGCTCACGGGGGAAGGCCTCCACGGGGGACACGGGGGAGCGGAGGCCTCACGGCGCGGGGGGAGAGAGGGGCTCGGTGTGCTGCTGGGAGATGAGGTTCGCCACGGGGGAGGCCTCGGGCACACCGAGCCGGATGAAGATGGCGTGCGCCTCGCGCAGGCACGCCAGGCCGCGCGCGGGCTGGGCGAGGGCGAGCAGCGCCTCGCCCAGCGCGGCGTCGGCCAGGCCCTGGCAGTAGGCGGAGTCCATCTCCAGCCCGATCGCCAGCGACTCCTCGGCGGCCTCGGCGGCCTCGGCCTGCTGGCCGGCGACGAGCAGCGCGGAGGAGAGCCGGGCCAGGGTGTAGCCCTCGCGCAGCCGGTTCTGCTGCGACCGGTAGAGCCGGTGGGACTCGCGCAGGTGCTCGGCGGCGGTCGCGGGATCGTCGGCGGAGGAGAGGACGACGCCGAGCTGGTACAGGGTGTCGGCCAGGCAGGGACCGTTCTTGGAGGCGCGCGCGGTGGCCACCGCCTCGGTGACGGAGCGGACGGCCGTCTCGACCATGCCCAGGCCGAGTTGGGCCCGGGCCATGTTGCCGAGCAGCCGCGCCTCGCCGATCGGCGCGCCCACCACGCGGCTGATGGCGAGGGCCTGTTCGAAGAACGGCAGCGCCTCGGCGGGCCGGTTCGCGAGGCTGAGGACGATGCCGAGGTCGTTGGCCGCCATGCTCCGCAGGACGGTCATGTCGTTCGCGTCCTGCAGACCGAGGCTTGTGCGGAGCGACTGCGCGGCGCCCTGGAAGTCATTGGTGATCGACCGCAGCGTCCCGAAGGCGAAGTGGATCCGGGCGAGCGCCGCCGAGTCCCCGTACCGTCCGGCGTTCTGCTCCGCCGCTTCCAGCATGCGGCGCACGCGGGCCCCGTGGGTCGGGTCCTCCACCAGGCTGCCGAGGATGATCAGCAGGTCGACGGCGGGTCGCAGCAGTGGGCCCGGGCCCTGGACCGCGGCCTCGACCGCGCTGAGCAGCAGCGCGGTCTCGGTCCGGAGCCACTCCCGGGCGAACGCGTTGGTGATCAGTGCGATGCCGGCCGAGCCGGGCACGTTGAGCGGCTCCGGCAGCTGGTCGTCGGGCTCGATGGCCTGCGCGGCGTTGCGGACCGTGGCGAGCAGCAGGTCGAGCAGCCGCAGAACGGCGGCCTGCTGCTCCTCGACGTCCCCCACCCGCTCGTTCTGCCGCTGCGCGTAGAGCCGGAGCAGGTCGTGGTACCGGTAGCGGCCCGCGGAGAAGGTCTCCAGCATGTTGGCCTCGACGAGCGCCTCGGCGAGGTTCTCGGCCTCGGTCTCGCTCACCCCGAGCAGCGCCGACACGGCCGGCAGCGGCAGGTCCGGCGAGTCCACCACCGAGAGCAGGCGGAACGCCCGGGCCTCGGCGGGGGACAGCTGTCCGTAGCCGAGCCCGATGGTGGTTTCCACGGCGAGGTTGCCGAGCTGGAGCTCGTCCAGGCGCCGGCGCTGATCGGCTAAGCGGCGGGCGAGGTCCGAGACGCTCCAGCGCGGACGGCTGGCGAGCCGGGCCGCGGCGATCCGGACGGCGAGCGGCAGGAAGCCGCAGGCGGTCACCACCGCCATGGCTGCCTCCGGTTCGGCGGCGACGCGCTGCTCGCCGACGAT
Organism: Kitasatospora sp. NPDC058032; assembly: GCF_042885845.1. Taxonomy (NCBI): domain Bacteria; kingdom Bacillati; phylum Actinomycetota; class Actinomycetes; order Kitasatosporales; family Streptomycetaceae; genus Kitasatospora; species Kitasatospora sp. NPDC058032. The sequence continues at coordinate 96,371 of NZ_JBHVRK010000005.1, forward strand.
CGCGGAGAACAGCGCCAGCGCCTCCTCCTCGGTCAGCTCCTCGACGTCCACCAGGTGCGCGCCGGGGATGCCGGCCAGCCGGGAGCGGCTGGTGGCGAGCACCGCGCAGCTGGAGACCCCGGGGATCAGCGGCCGGATCTGCTCGGCGTCCTGGGCGTTGTCGAGCAGGATCAGCATCCGCCGGCTGGCGAGCAGCGAGCGGTAGAGCGCGGCGCGCTGCTCCAGCGAGTCCGGGTTGTCGGTGACGCCCAGGGAGTGCAGGAAGTCACCGAGCACCACCGCCGGGTCGGCGGGCGAGGCGCCGGCGCCGCGCAGGTCCACGTAGAGCTGGCCGTCCGGGAACTCCGCGCGCACCCGGTGGGCGACGTGCACGGCGAGCGTGGTCTTCCCGACGCCGCCGATGCCGGCCAGCGAGGTGACGACCACGGCCTGGCCGGTGGCGTTCATCAGGACGGCCGAGAGGTCGGCGACCATCTCCGTTCGGCCGCTGAAGTCCGAGACGTCGGCGGGCAGTTGGGCCGGAGCGGGCGGGGTGGCCGGCTCCTCCTCGCGGGCGACGGCGGGCGGCGCGGGCACGGTGGGCAGGGTCAGCGCCGGGTCGGCGGCGAGGATCCGGGAGTGCATGGTGGAGAGTCCGGCGCCCGGTTCGACGCCCAGCTCGTCGATCAGCAGCTTGCGGGTGTCGGTGTAGACGCCCAGCGCCTCCGCCTGCCGGCCGCAGCGGTACAGCGCGAGCATCAGCAGTTCGCGCAGCCGCTCGCGCAGCGGGTGCTCGGCGGTGAGCGAGTTCAACTCGCCCACCACGTCGGCGTGCAGGCCGACGTCGAGGGCCAGCGCGCACCGCTCCTCGGCGACCGCGACCTGCCGCTCGGCCAGCCGCAGCCGCTGGGCGTCCGCGTACGGGCCGGGGACGCCGGTGAGCGGGCGGCCGGCGAACAGGGCGAGCGAGCGGAGCAGCAGGTGGTGGGCGTTGTCGAGGTTCCCGGCGTTGCGGGCGGTCGCGGCCTCGGCGGCGAGCTGCTCGAAGACCGTCACGTCCAGGGCCTCGCCCGGGATGTGCAGGGCGTAGCCGTCGGCGACCGAGACCAGGAACTCGGCGGGCCGGCGTACCTCGCGGCGTGGTTCGATGACCGTGCGCAGCCGGGAGACGTAGGTGCGCAGCGCCGCGACGGCCTGGGTGGGCGGGCGCTCGCCCCAGAGGCCGTCGACGAGGTCCTGGGTGGTGACCGGGCGTCCGGCGTGCAGCAGGAGCATGGTCAGGACGGCCTGCTGCTGCGGTGAACCGAGGGCGAGCGGCTTGTCGTCGAGCCAGGCCCGGACCGGACCGAGTACCTGGAAGCGCAGCGCCGGTGCGGGCGGCATCTCCCGCAACTCCATGTGGTCCCCCGATGGCCTGGTGTCGATTTCCCGGTAGGGCGCTCGGCGGTTCCGCCCTTGTGGTGGCTCAGCTTAGGCGGGGGCCCGACTCTGCCGGACGGCACGGTCAGCCGCACGTTGTTTATCGGACATTTAATCAACCCTACGATACTGAGCCCGAGCCCGCGCCGATCCGGTGGGGCGGAACACCATTTGATGACCGAAAGGCGGCCCACGCATGGCCAACGACCAGAGTGAGTCCCCCGCGGTGAGCGTGCAGGCCGACGAGGCCGTCGAGGGCGCGGTCACCGCGACCTCCGACGCGGCCGGCTACACCGAGCCCTCCGCCGACCGCAAGGCCGACCTGGAGGACGACCTCTTCGGCGACGAGGCCCAGTACGTGGCGGAGACCGAGGTGCCGGCCGGCGGCGGGGCGGCCACCGAGCGCGAGCCGCAGGGCGTCATCTCCAGCCACCCGTAAGCACGTCGTACCAGCGGTTCCAGGGGGGAACGCTTGAACACGATCCGTCGCCTCTCGGTCGTCGCCGTCTCGACGATCGTGGTGACCACCGGCTACCTCGTGACGGCCACCGGCGCCTTCGCCGGAGTCATCACCGGTCACCCGTAGCCCATCCAGCACCCGTGTGCCCCGCACTCCGCCGTCCCGGTGGTGCGGGGCGCACGTCGTGGGGGGCGGGGGATTAGGTGGGAAATACGGGTATTCGGGAATTCTGATCGTGCGCCGATGATGGTCGACGGGCCGCCGGGAAGGCGGCCCGGTGCGCGTCCGGTGGCCGGAACTCGCCGGTGCGCTTGCCCGCCGGAGCGGGCATCAGGCCGCGTGGACGGCGGAGGGTCCGGCCCGGCGGGCGGGCCCGGTCCGTCCCGCCGGCTCGGCCGCGGCGGCGCTCTCGCGGGCCGCCCCGCCGCCGGCCGGGGCCGCGGGGGCGACGTGCTCGGGGCGGGCGGTCCACTCGCAGCCGCCCTCGGGCGGGCGGAGGTAGTGCTCCCCACCGATGGTGTCCATGTAGATGCCGGTACGCCCGGTCCTGCTGTCGAGGACCGGTTCCCCCACGCGCGGCCGGTAGGCCGCGGCGGCGCGCTTTCGGATGCTCACCGCGCTGCTCCTTGCTGCTCCGGTGCGGGCGCGGCGACGGTGGTGGCCGGCCCTGGTCGCTGTCGTGGCTTGGCTTGGTTCGGCTCTGCTCGGCGACTACCCAGCATCTCTAGAGAAGCTAATATCTCTAGAGATGTCAACGGTCGAACCGGTCCTATCGGCTTACCGCAGACCGAAGGCGCGCCTACGATTTCCGGCGAGGGACGAGGGAGACGGCGATGGTCGGCAGCAGTAGCGGCGAGAAGCAGCCCAAGTACCAACGGATCGCCGACACGCTGAAGGCGGCCATCGACGCCGGCGAGTACCGCCCGGGCGACCGGCTCCCCGGCGAGAACGACCTGATGGACACCTACGGCGTGGCCCGGATGACCGCCCGCCAAGCGCTCGGGGTGCTGCAGAGCGAGGGCATCGCCGAGGCCCGCCGCGGGGCGGGCGTCTTCGTCCGCGACTTCCGGCCGCTGCGCCGGCGCGGGATCCAGCGGCTCGCCCAGGGGCAGTGGGGCTCGGGCCGCTCGATATGGTCGGCCGACATCGACCGCCGCAGCCTCGTCGTCGACCAGGTCACGGTCACCGAGCAGGGCGCGCCGGAGCACGTGGCCCGGGTGCTCGGAGTCGACCCGGGCGCGCCGATGTGCGTGCGCCACCGGCGCTTCGTGCTGGACGGCAAGCCTGTCCTGCTGTCGACCTCCTACCTCCCGGCGGGCCTGGTCTCGGGCACCGCGATCACCCGCGAGGACACCGGCCCCGGCGGCACCTACGCCCGCCTCGCCGAGATCGGCGCCAAGCCGGTGCACTTCCGCGAGGAGGTCCGCTCCCGGATGCCGAGCGCCGAGGAGGCCACCCGCCTCGAACTCTCCGCCGGCACCCCCGTCATCCTCATCTGCCGCACCGCCTTCGCCGACGAGGGCCAGGTCGTCGAGCTGAACGAGATGACCCTCGACGCGGCCTCCTACGTCCTCGAGTACGACTTCGACGCCTGACCGCGCGCCCGCGTCACTGGTAGTGGTAGCGGGCCTTGAGGATCTTCACTTCTTTCTCGTCGGCCCGGTAGACGAGGCGGTGCTCGTCGTCGATACGGCGCGACCAGTAGCCGGCGAGGTCGCCCTTCAGGGCCTCCGGCTTGCCGATCCCGGCGAACGGGTCACGCTGGATCTCGCCGATCAGGCGGGTGATCCGCTGGGCGGCCTTCCGGTTCGAGCCCAGCCAGAACAGGAAGTCCTCCCAGGCGTCCGGATCGAAGTGGACGCTCCTCACGCCTCACCCGCCAGGTCTTCCAGGTCCTCCATGGTCCTGGTGACGCCCGGATCGCCGGCCTTGTCGCGGGCGACGGCCGCCATGAGCCGCTGGGCGTTCGCGGGGGAGCGTAGGAGGTGGATCGTCTCCTGCCAGGCGTCGTAGTCCTCGGCGGACATCAGGACGGCGTCACCGCCCCTGGAAGTGATCCTTATCGGGACGTGGTCGTCGTTGACCTTCTTGATCAGGGGAAAGAGCTGCGTGCGTGCGTCGCTGGCGCTGATCGTCATCGGTGTGCCCTCCGGTCAGCCGGCTGATCCCGTACTGGAATGGTACGAGTTTCCGGTACGACCTGTCAGGTCGAATCGGGCGGCCCGACGGGCCCGCCCCGGGCGCGGAGGCGGCCGGGGCGGGGCGGTGGGAGGCGGGGCGGACTACTCCTTGGAGCGGATGCGCAGGCTGGTGATGAGCGGGCCCTCGGTGGTCTCGCGGAAGAAGTCGTTGCCCTTGTCGTCGACGACGATGAAGGCCGGGAAGTCCTCGACCTCGATGCGCCAGACGGCCTCCATGCCGAGCTCGGCGTACTCCAGGACCTCGACCTTCTTGATGCAGTCCTGGGCGAGGCGGGCGGCCGGGCCGCCGATGGAGCCGAGGTAGAAGCCGCCGTGCTGGGCGCAGGCGTCGGTGACCTGCTTGGAGCGGTTGCCCTTGGCGAGCATGACCATCGAGCCGCCGGCGGCCTGGAACTGGTCGACGTAGGAGTCCATCCGGCCGGCCGTGGTGGGACCGAAGGAGCCGGAGGCGAAGCCCTCGGGGGTCTTGGCCGGGCCGGCGTAGTAGACCGGGTGGTCCTGGAGGTACTTGGGCATGCCCTCGCCGGCGTCCAGGCGTTCCTTGATCTTGGCGTGCGCGATGTCGCGGGCGACGACCAGGGTGCCGGTGAGCGAGAGGCGGGTCTTCACCGGGTACTTGGAGAGCTCGGCGCGGATCGCGGACATCGGCTGGTCGAGGTCGATGCGCACCACGCCGTCGTCGCCCCCGGCGGAGCCGCTGACCAGCAGGGCCTCGTCGGTGGTGTCCGGCAGGTACTTCGCCGGGTCGGTCTCCAGCTGCTCCAGGAAGACGCCCTCGGCGGTGATCTTGCCGAGCGCCTGGCGGTCGGCCGAGCAGGAGACGGCCATCGCGACCGGCAGCGAGGCGCCGTGGCGCGGGAGGCGGACCACGCGCACGTCGTGGCAGAAGTACTTGCCGCCGAACTGGGCGCCGATGCCGATCTTCTGGGTCAGCTCGGTGACCTTGGCCTCCAGCTCCAGGTCGCGGAAGCCGTGGCCGGTCTTCGCGTCGCCGGAGGTCGGCAGGTTGTCCAGGTAGTGCGCGGAGGCGTACTTGGCGGTCTTCAGCGCGAACTCGGCGCTGGTGCCGCCGATCACGATCGCCAGGTGGTACGGCGGGCAGGCCGCGGTGCCCAGCGAGCGGATCTTCTGCTCCAGGAACGAGAGCATGCTGGCCTCGTTCAGGATCGCCTTGGTCTCCTGGTACAGGTACGACTTGTTGGCCGAGCCGCCGCCCTTGGCCATGAAGAGGAACTTGTAGGCGTCGCCGTCGGTCGCGTACAGCTCGATCTGCGCCGGCAGGTTGTTGCCGGTGTTCTTCTCGTCCCACATGGTCACCGGGGCCATCTGGGAGTAGCGCAGGTTCAGCTTGGTGTACGCGTCGTAGACGCCGCGCGCGATGGCGGCCTCGTCGCCGCCCTCGGTGAGCACGTTCTGGCCGCGCTTGCCCATGACGATGGCGGTGCCGGTGTCCTGGCACATCGGCAGGATGCCGCCGGCCGAGATGTTGACGTTCTTCAGCAGGTCCAGCGCGACGAAGCGGTCGTTCGGGCTGGCCTCGGGGTCGTCCAGGATGCGGCGCAGCTGGGCGAGGTGGGCCGGGCGCAGGTAGTGCGAGATGTCGTGCATCGCCTCGGCGGTGAGCAGCCGCAGGGCCTCGGGCTCGACCTGCAGGAACGTGCGTCCGCCGGCCTCGAAGGTGGAGACGCCTTCGGAGGTGAGCTTGCGGTAGGGGGTCGGGTCAGCGCCCAGGGGGAGCAGGTCGCTGTACTCGAAGTCCGGCGTGGGAGCCATGGGGGCGGTCCTTAGGTGTCCAGTTGTGCCGGTGTTCCGGCTGCGTCGGCGAAGCACCCTGGAGGGGCGAAAGCACCCTCAAGGGTAGGACCCGGCGATTTCCCGCACGCGGGAAGGTCCGCCTGCGTGACCAGGGTCACCCGGGGCTTGCCCTGGTGACTAGGCTTGCCCTCGTGGACAACTCGCCGTCGAAGGACCCGCAGGACCAGCGGATGGACGATCAGGGGCAGCGGCCCGTACCGATGACCAAGCCCGCGGCGGCGCCGCCCGCACCGCCCGCGCACGCCCCGGTGGCGCAGGCCGAGATGCGGGCCTCGGACGCCGACCGCGAACGGGTCGCGGAGCTGCTGCGCGATGCCTACGCCGAGGGGCGGCTGGACGTCGAGGAGCACGCCGAGCGGATCGAGGCGGCCTACGCGGCCAAGACCCTGGGCGAGCTCGTGCCGCTGACCCGGGACCTCCCGGTGCACCGCGAGATCTCCTTCGAGAAGCCGCCGCTGGGCGCCCCGGAGCCGGCGGCCGGCCCGCGGCCGGAGGGCCCGGTGCGGCTGCCGGCCCGCAACGAGGCGCCGACCATGCTGGCGGTCTTCGGCGGCTCGTCCCGCAAGGGCCGCTGGCGGGTGGGCTCCCACCTGCGGGCCGTGGCGATCTTCGGCGGGGTCGAGATCGATCTGACCGACGCCGTGTTCGAGTCGCCCGAGGTGGTGATCGACGTGGTGGCGATCTTCGGCGGGGTGGAGATCAAGGTGCCGGAGAACGTCAGCCTGCACGGCGGCGGCGTCGGCATCTTCGGCGGCTTCGACGTCAAGGAGCAGACCGCGGCCGACCCGTACGCGCCGGTGGTGCGGGTGAAGGGCACCGCGGTGTTCGGCGGGTGCGAGGCCAAGCCGCGCCGGGGCAAGAAGCTCAAGGAGTGGGTGCGCAAGCAGCTCGGCGCCGACTGAGCCGCGCACGGAAGACCGGCCCGCTGCCCGGCCCGGGAGGCGACTTCCGGGCCGGGCACTCGTCATCGCGTCGAGTGCACGCTGTAGTCGGTTGCGTGCAGTGTGCATGAATTGCTCGGGCGTGGGGTAGTTCCTCTGGCACATCGCTTCTTGTACGGCTGCGTACCGGAGGCGGCCTGAGGCCGGCCCGGGGGTGTGAACGGGGGCCCGCAGCTGGGCAGGGGAGCGAGCTTCCCCGTGTCCGAGAGCCTCGTCAGGAGTACGGCCGTGCTGCATCCGATCGAGTCCCGCACCACCTCGTCCGCCGTCCCCGCGCCGGCCGCCCCGTCTCCGGTCGCGCGGCCGTCCGCCGCCGCCTCGCCGGTGGTCGCGGCCCAGTTGCTGGAGCGGCGCCCGGCCCCGCAGCCGGCGGGTGAGGACAATCCGTGGCACACCGCCGCGGCCTGTCGGCGGGACGAGGTGGGCCTGTTCTTCGCGCCGTCCAAGGAGCCGACCGCGGCCCGGCTGTCGCGCGAGGAGCAGGCGAAGCAGGTGTGTGCCCGGTGCCCGGTGCTGCTGGACTGCCGGGAGCACGCGCTGGCGCAGCCCGAGCCGTACGGGGTCTGGGGCGGGCTGACGGCGGCCGAGCGCCGGGTGGTGCTGGCCCGCCGCCGCCGCCGGGACGCCGAGCTGCGCGAGGCGGCCAGGGTGCCGGCGTCGCGCGGCCGGATCGCGGGCTGATCCGGCGCGGGCCGGTGGCGAGGAGACCGCCCGCGGTCTCGGCGAAGGGGGATTTCGCCGAGACCGCGGGCCGAGTCGTGCCTTCGGGCCCCGCGGCCCGGAGGTGGGTCAGTTGGCGCGGTCGAAGTCGATCGCGCTGTAGGCCCGCAGCTTGGACAGCTTGTGGGTGGAGTCGATCTGCCGGATGGTGCCGCTCTTGGAACGCATCACCAGCGAGCTGGTGGTGGCGGTCTCCTGGCGGTAGTGCACGCCGCGCAGCAGCTCGCCGTCGGTGATGCCGGTGGCGACGAAGAACACGTTCTCGCCGCTGACCAGGTCGTCGGTGGAGAGCACCCGGTCGAGGTCGTGCCCGGCGTCCAGGGCCTTCTGACGCTCGGCCTCGTCCTTGGGCCAGAGCTTGCCCTGGATCACGCCGCCCATGCACTTCATCGCGCAGGCCGCGATGATGCCCTCGGGGGTGCCGCCGATGCCCATCAGCAGGTCCACGCCGGTGCCCTCGCGGGCGGCCATGATGGCGCCGGCGACGTCGCCGTCGGAGATGTACTTGATCCGGGCGCCCGCCTCGCGGATCTCCCGGACCAGGCCCTCGTGGCGCGGGCGGTCGAGGACGACGACGGTGACGTCCTCGACGGCGATGCCCTTGGCCTTGGCGACCCGGCGGATGTTGACGGCCGGCGGGGCGGTGATGTCGACGAAGTCGGCGGCCTCCGGGCCGGCGACCAGCTTGTCCATGTAGAAGACCGCGCTTGGGTCGAACATGGTGCCGCGGTCGGCGACTGCCAGGACGGCGACCGCGTTGTTCATGCCCTTGGCGGTGAGGGTGGTCCCGTCGACCGGGTCCACCGCGACGTCGCACTCGGCGCCGGTGCCGTCGCCGACCCGCTCGCCGTTGTAGAGCATGGGCGCCTCGTCCTTCTCGCCCTCGCCGATGACGACGATGCCGTTCATCGAGACGGTGGAGACGAGGGTGCGCATGGCCCGGACGGCCGCGCCGTCGGCGCCGTTCTTGTCGCCCCGGCCGACCCAGCGGCCGGCTGCGAGTGCCGCGGCCTCGGTGACCCGGACGAGTTCGAGCGCGAGGTTCCGGTCAGGAGCCTCCGGCGCGACCTCCAGGGCGCTGGGCAGGTGATGCGGGTACTGCGTGGTCATCGTCGTTACCTCTCTGTACGCGACGGCCAGTGAGCGCCCGACTACTGCCTGGTCGAACGCCGTGGTGAGGGTGTTGCGATCGTATCTGCCCCCGGGACGGGTGTCTGTGGCGCGGTCCCCCCGCGGGGACGGGAGCGGCAGGTTCCGGCGCCTTCACCCGGACGTGGACACCCCGGGTGAGCGGGCGCGCGTCGGCATGAGTCACCATGTGGGGGTGGCTGGAGAGAGCAAGGGCATGAGGGGCCGGCAGACGGTACGGGACATGATCCTGTCGATGCTGGCGGTCGGCGTCGTGGTCTGGGTCGGGTACCTGTTCCTGCCGCACGACGCGGACGGCGACGGGGTCCGCACGGTCGAGTACAAGGTGGCCGCGGCCTCCGCCAAGCGGGCCGCCCCGTACCCGCTGCTCGCCCCGGAGGGCCTGCCCGCGCAGTGGCGGGCCACCTCGGTGACGTACAACCCGGCGGAGCTGGGCGGCGGCCGGGGCAACGCCTGGCACCTGGGCTTCGTCACCCCCTCCGGCCAGTACGCGGCCGTGGAGCAGAGCGACGCCAAGCCGGAGGACATGCTCAAGTCGGCGGTCTCCGACGCCAAGCCGGACGGCACCGTGGACGTCGCCGGGCAGACCTGGGAGAAGGTGCAGGGTCCCAAGGCGCGGGCGCTCACCGTGCAGTCCGGCGGGGCGACGACCCTGCTGACCGGCACCGCCTCCTACGAGGAGCTGGCCGAGCTGGCGCAGGCGCTGAAGTAGTCCGGAACGCGAAAGGGCCCCGCACGCAGCGCGTGCGGGGCCCTTTCGCGGTGTCCGGGGCGCTCGGGCTCAGACGGTGGTGACGACCTCGTCGAAGGCCAGGCGCGGGGAGCGCGGGTACCAGGCGCCCTCGCCCGGCTTGCCGATGTTCACGACGGCCAGCACCGAGTGCTCGCCGTCGGCGAAGAACTCCTTGTTGATGCCCTCGGCGTCGTAGCCGGTCATCGGGCCGGCGGCCAGGCCGGCGGCGCGCACGCCGATGATGAAGTAGCCGGCCTGCAGGGCGCCGTTCATCGCGGCCGAGGACTCGCGGACCGGGCGCTCGGAGAAGAAGTCCTTGGCACCGGGGAAGTGCGGGAAGACGGTCGGCAGCTCCTCGTGGAACTCGTTGTCCACGGCGAGGATGGCGGTCAGCGGGGCGGAGGCGGTCTTGGCCTTGTTGCCGTCGCCGAGGTGCTGGACCAGGCGCTCGCGGGCCTCGGCCGAGCGGACCAGGACGACCCGCAGCGGCTGCTGGTTCATCGCCGTCGGGCCGAACTTCACGAGCTCGTAGATGGCCTGGACCTGCTCGTCGGAGACCGGCTCGTCGGTGAAGGTGTTGGCGGTGCGGGCCTCGCGGAACAGCAGGTCCTGGGCGGCGGCGTCGAGAACCAGGGCGTCGGTGGTCATGTCTGTGCACCTCGGGGGAGGAAGGAACGGTGGGGTCCGTCTGTCGGTGAGCGGCCGGGGCCGATCACTGACTCCCAACATGGATGAACATTCAACTGTTCCCCCATCCGTTGTGACCTGTCTCACCCCCCGCACGTCACCCCTGCGGCGGGGCTCCCTCCTCGGCGGCCAGCGCGGCGTCCAGCCGGGCCCGCGCGCCGTCCAGCCAGCGCTGGCAGACCTTCGCCAGCTGCTCGCCGCGCTCCCACAGCGCCAGCGACTCCTCCAGCGAGGTGCCGCCGTTCTCCAGCTGCCGGACCACCTCCAGCAGCGCGTCCCGGGCGTGCTCGTAGCCGAGCGCGTCGTCCGGGGTCGGGGTCTGCACGGGGGCCGCCGTCGCGTCCTGTTCCTGATCTGCCATGGCAGCCAGCGTAGGGGCCCGCACCGACAGCGCGAACCGCCCCGCGGACCCGCCGCTCAGCCGCCGGCCACCGTGACGTCGAAGCCGCCGCCCGCCACCCGGGCGTGCAGTCCCTCGCCCGCCGGGGCCTGTGCCGGATCGGTCACCACCGTGCCGTCGCCCCGCTGCAGCACCGCGTAGCCGCGTTCCAGGGTGGCCGCCGGGGAGAGCGCCACCACCCGGGCCAGGGTGTGCCCGAGGTCGCTCTGCGCGTGGTCCAGCCGGTGGCGCAGCGTGCGCCGGGCCCGCTCCAGCAGGCCGTCCACCTCCTGCCCGCGCCCGTCCAGCATCCGCTGCGGCGCGGCCAGCACCGGTCGGCTGCGCACGCCGTCCAGCCCGTGCTGCTCGCGCTCCACCCGGGCCAGCACGTGCCGCCGGGCCCGGTCGCGCAGCTGGCGGACCTTGGCCAGCTCCTCGCCGACGTCCGGAACCACCCGTTTGGCGGCGTCGGTGGGCGTGGAGGCGCGCAGGTCGGCGACGAAGTCCAGCAGCGGCTGGTCCGGCTCGTGGCCGATCGCGCTGACCACCGGCGTCCGGGCGGCCGCGACCAGCCGCACCAGGCCCTCGTCCGAGAACGGCAGCAGGTCCTCGACGCTGCCGCCGCCCCGGGCCACGACGATCACGTCCACCTCGGGGTGCTCGTCCAGCTCCCGGACGGCCGCGCTCACCCGCTCCACCGCGCTGACGCCCTGCACCGGCACGTTGCGGATCTCGAAGCGGACCGCCGGCCAGCGCCGCCGGGCGTTCTCCAGGACGTCCCGCTCCGCCGCCGAGTCCCGGCCGGTGACCAGCCCGACGCACTGCGGCAGGAACGGCAGCGGCTTCTTGCGGTCCGCGGCGAACAGGCCCTCGCCGGCCAGCCGCCGCTTCAGCTGCTCCAGCCTGGCCAGCAGCTCGCCCAGCCCGACCAGCCGGATCTCGGCGGCCCGCAGCGACAGCTGGCCGCGCGCCGCGTACCACTCCGGCTTGGCGTGCACGACGACCCGCGAGCCCTCCTGCACCGCGTCCGCGACCTGGTCGAAGACGGAGCGGAAGCACGTCACGGTCAGCGAGACGTCGGCCTGCGGGTCGCGCAGCGTCAGGAACACCACGCCCGCCCCCGGCCGTCGGCTGAGCTGGGTGATCTGCCCCTCCACCCAGACCGCGCCGAGCCGGTCGACCCAGCCCCCGATCAGCGCGGAGACCTTGCCGACCGGGAGCGGCGCTTCGGGGGAACTGGGGTTGGCCATGCCTACGAGGCTATCGGCGTCCGCCGACAGCGGAAGCCCGCCGGCCGAGGAGCACCAGCAGCCCGACGGCCAGCCAGACCAGCCCCACCACCTGCGCGGTGCCCGAGGCCTCGGCCACCACCGCGCCGATCACCGCCACGCCCAGCACCGGCACCACCACGTCCGTCAGCGGACTGCGGGACCGGTGCTTCACCGCGTACCAGCCCACCACCGAGGCGTGCAGCAGGGTGAAGGCGGTGAGCGCGCCGATGTTCACCACCGAGGTCAGCCGGTCCAGCCCGTCGTCCCGGTTGGCCGCCCAGACCGCCGCCGCCATGGTGATCGCCGCCGACACCAGCAGCGCCCGGCGCGGCACCGCCGAGCCCGGGTCGACCGCGCCCAGGAAGCGCGGCAGCCGTCCGTCCCGGCCCATCGCGAACAGCAGCCGCCCGGCCGCCGCCTGCCCGGCCAGCGCCGCGAAGGCCGCGCCGATCGCCTTGCTCGCCGCGACCAGCACGTGCAGCCAGTGCCCGACCGCGCCCTCCACCGTGTCGTAGAACGCCGATCCCTGCGCCGCCGGGTCCGCCGCCAGCTGCTGCGGGGCGAGCGGCTCCAGCAGCGCCGCCAGATAGGTCTGCGCCACGAACAGCGCGCCGGACAGCACCAGGCACCACAGCACCGCCCTGGCCACCGCCGCCGAGGCGCCGACCGCCTCCTCCACGAAGGTCGCGATGGCGTCGAAGCCCAGGTAGGACAGCACGGCCACGGAGACCGCCGAGAGCACGGCGGCCGTCGAGAAGCCGCCGACCGCCGTGAACGGGCTCGCCCAGTCGCGCTGCGCGCCGTCCCTGGCCAGCACCACCACGGCCGCGACCACGAACACCGCCAGCACCACCAGCTCCATCGCCAGCACCGCGAGGCCCACCGCCGCCGCCGTCCGCACCCCGGCCAGGTTGAGCCCGGTGGTCAGCAGCACGGCGAGCGCCGTCCACACCCAGCGCGAGACGTCCGGCACCAGCGAGTTGAGCGCGATGCCGGAGAACAGGTAGGCGACCGCCGGGATCAGCAGGTAGTCGAGCATCGCCATCCAGCCGGCGATGAACCCGGCCGCGTCGCCCAGCCCGGCCCGCGCGTAGGCGTACACCGAACCGGTCTGCGGCACCGCCCGCACCATCCGGGCGTACGAGACGGCGGTGAACCCCATCGCCACGGTGGCCACCAGGTAGACCGCGGCGACCGCCCCGTGGCTCTTGGCGTCGAGCACCCCGAACACGCCCACCGGGGCCATCGGGGCGATGAACAGCAGTCCGTACACCACCAGATCGCGCACGCCCAGGCTGCGCCGCAGCCCGCCCCGTCCGTCCCGGCCGCCCGGCTCGTCCCGCTCGACTCGCTCGCTCATAGCTTCCACATTTGAGCACCCGTGACCGGTTCCGACGGGAACGCCGCTCGCGTCGGCGCGGCTGCGCTCCGCCCGTACGATGGAGCCATGTCCTCCAACACCGCGCAGCGCCGTGTCCTGCTCGCCGCCCCCCGGGGCTACTGCGCGGGCGTCGACCGCGCCGTGATCGCCGTGGAGAAGGCCCTGGAGCAGTACGGGGCCCCCATCTACGTGCGCAAGCAGATCGTCCACAACAAGTACGTGGTGCAGACCCTGGAGAAGAAGGGCGCGATCTTCGTCGACGAGACGGAGGAGGTGCCCGAGGGCTCGATCGTGGTCTTCTCGGCCCACGGTGTCGCACCCTCGGTGCACGACGAGGCCCGGATCGGCAAGCTCGCCACCGTCGACGCCACCTGCCCGCTGGTGACCAAGGTGCACAAGGAGGCCGTGCGCTTCGCCGACGAGGGCTACGACATCCTGCTGGTCGGCCACGAGGGCCACGAGGAGGTCATCGGCACGATGGGCGAGGCCCCGGACCGGATCCACCTGGTGGACGGTGCCGAGGACGTCGCCGGGGTGCAGGTGCGCGACGAGTCCAAGGTCGTCTGGCTGTCCCAGACCACGCTCTCGGTGGACGAGACGATGGCCACCGTCGGCGAGCTGAAGAAGCGCTTCCCGCTGCTGGTCAGCCCCCCCAGCGACGACATCTGCTACGCCACCCAGAACCGCCAGGTCGCCGTCAAGCAGCTGGCCCCGGAGGCCGACCTGCTGATCGTGGTCGGCTCGAAGAACTCCTCCAACTCGGTGCGGCTGGTCGAGGTCGGCCTGGAGTACGGCGCCAAGGCCGCCCACCTGGTGGACTTCGCCGAGGAGATCCGGGAGGAGTGGCTGGAGGGCGTCAGCACGGTCGGCCTGACCAGCGGCGCCTCGGTGCCGGAGGTCCTGGTCGAGGGCGTGCTGGAGTGGCTGGCCGCGCGCGGCTACGGCGAGGTCTCGATCGTGAAGACGGCCGAGGAGCACCTGATCTTCTCGCTGCCCAAGGAGCTCCGCCGCGACCTGCGCGCCGAGGCCGCCGGCAAGCTGTAGGACCGTCCCGCGTTCCGGCGGAGGACCCGGTGGCCCGTTCGGGTGCCGGGTCCTCCGCTGTGCGGGGGCAGGCGGGTTCTCGTAGGTTCTGTGCACAGGGCCCGTGGTCGTGCACAGGCCTGTGGAGAACCTTCGGCGGAGGGCGGTCGTCATGACGGCGGTATTCGGTGTGGACATCGGCGGGTCGGGCATCAAGGGAGCCCCCGTCGACCTCACCCGGGGCGCGCTCGCGCAGGAGCGGCACAAGGTCCTCACCCCGCAGCCCTCCGACCCCCGGGCCGTGGTCGACGCCGTCTGCGAGGTGGTCCGCCACTTCGGCCACCGGGGCCCGGTCGGACTGACCTTCCCCGGCGTGGTCGTCGACGGGCAGACCAGGACCGCCGCCAACGTCGACAAGGGCTGGGTCGGTCTGGACGCGGCCGGCCTGTTCCGCGAGGCGCTCGACCTGCCGGCGGTGGTGCTCAACGACGCCGACGCGGCCGGCCTCGCCGAGACCGCGCACGGCGCCGGCCGCGGGCAGGCGGGGGTGGTCCTGGTCCTCACCTTCGGCACCGGCATCGGCAGCGCCCTGTTCGTGGACGGCGTGCTGGTGCCCAACACCGAGCTCGGCCACCTGGAGCTGCGCGGCAAGGACGCCGAACGGCGGGCCTCCTCGGCGGCCAAGGAGCGGCACGGGCTGAGCTGGGCGCAGTGGGCCGAGCGGGTGGACGAGTACCTGGACCTGGTGGAGATGCTGTTCTCGCCGCAACTGGTGGTGATCGGCGGCGGGGTGAGCCGCAAGCACGAGAAGTTCCTGCCGCTGCTGCGCGAGCGCCGGGCGCGGCTCGTCCCGGCGGAGCTGCGCAACGACGCCGGCATCGTCGGCGCGGCCATGGCGGCGGCCCGCGCCACCGCCTGAACCCCCGGGGGCCCGCCGTCGGTCCCTTGGCCGGCTCCCCGGGCGCGTCCTCAGCGCGCGCGGTGGATCCGGCGCTGGGCCACGAACCGGGCCAGCACGATCACGGCGGCCAGGCCGGTGCCGGAGAACAGCCAGCCGGCCCGGCCGGCCAGGTTGGTCGCCAGCGCCACCACCTGCGCCGTCATCCCGGTGGAGGTGACCGGCCCGAACGCCAGCAGCGCCACGGCGAAGGCGATCGGCCCGCTGATCGGCGCGGCCAGCAGGTCGGCGTACCGGACCCGGACCGCCAGCTGGAAGCAGATCAGCAGGTAGCCGATGCCGAACAGGACCCCGAGCCCGCCGAAGGCCAGCCGGTCCAGGCCGGCCACCGCCACCGTCGCGGTCAGCGCGACCACCCCGGTGCCGACCGCGGTCAGCCGGGCCGGCCGGCCGCTGCGCCGCCGCCCGTAGAGCCGCCCGGTGATCCGGGGCCGCTCAGGGGGGCCGGACACGGCGCGCAGCCGGGACCCGGAGCCGCCGCCCCGTGCGGGGGTCTTGGCCGAGGCCTTGCCGGGGGGGTTGCCCGCGGCCTTCGCGGCGGTTCTCCCCCTGGCCCTGAGGGCGGGAACGGCCGATTCCCCCGCACTCTCGCGGGCCCGGCCCGGCCCGGGGACGGCGGCCCCGGCCGCGCCGTTCGGCGGTCGGCGTCTGGGCCCTGGCGGCTGGGTACGGATGCTCTGCTCCACCCACCCAACGTACGGTCCGATCATCGCCACACTGTGTAATGGGCTGTCGGGGCTTGGTCCGTGTCCCCGGACGGCGTATTGGTGTGACCGCCGCTCAACTGCACCGCCGCCGCCGGGGCGGCCGACGGCGGACCCGCTGCCCGTAGACTGGGGGATCGGTCCGGCGTCCGGGCCGGCCCAACTCCTCCAAGCCCACGGGACTGCGCTTCATGTCGCTCACGATCGGAATCGTCGGCCTGCCGAACGTCGGCAAGTCGACCCTGTTCAACGCCCTGACCAAGAACGACGTGCTGGCGGCCAACTACCCGTTCGCCACCATCGAGCCCAACGTCGGCGTCGTCGGCGTCCCGGACGAGCGGCTGAACAAGCTCGCCGAGATCTTCGGCTCGCAGCGCATCCTCCCGGCCACCGTCGACTTCGTCGACATCGCGGGCATCGTCCGCGGCGCCAGCGAGGGCGAGGGCCTGGGCAACAAGTTCCTCGCCAACATCCGCGAGTCGGACGCCATCTGCCAGGTCGTGCGCGCCTTCACCGACCCCGACGTGGTCCACGTGGACGGCAAGGTGTCGCCCAAGGACGACATCGAGACCATCCACACCGAGCTGATCCTGGCCGACCTCCAGACCATCGAGAAGGTGCTGCCCCGGCTCCAGAAGGAGGCGCGCCTCAAGAAGGACACCGCCCCCGTCCTGGCCGCCGCCGAGGCCGCCCAGGCGATCCTGGAGACCGGCAAGACCCTCTTCGAGGCCGGCTTCGACACCGCCCCGATCCGCGAGCTGCACCTGCTGACCGCCAAGCCCTTCCTCTACGTCTTCAACGTCGACGAGGACGAGCTGTCCGACGAGGACTTCAAGCAGGCCCAGCGCGCGCTGGTCGCCCCCGCCGAGGCGATCTTCCTCAACGCCAAGATCGAGTCCGAGCTGATCGAGCTGGACGACGCCGAGGCCCTGGAGCTCCTCCAGTCGATGGGCCAGGACGAGCCCGGCCTCGCCACCCTCGCCCGCGTCGGCTTCGACACCCTCGGCCTGCAGACCTACCTCACCGCCGGTCCCAAGGAAGCCCGCGCCTGGACCATCAAGAAGGGCGCCACCGCCCCCGAGGCCGCCGGTGTGATCCACACCGACTTCCAGAAGGGCTTCATCAAGGCCGAGGTCATCTCCTTCGCCGACCTCGTCGAGACCGGCTCCCTCCCCGAGGCCCGCGCCAAGGGCAAGGCCCGCATCGAGGGCAAGGAGTACATCATGCAGGACGGCGACGTCGTGGAGTTCCGCTTCAACGTGTGAGCACACGACGACTTTGAGCTGGCTCGATCTGTCGGATGCGCAGGTCGGACGGGGCTCGCCTCCCTCGAGGCGGGCCCCGACCCCTTTTCCGTGCCGACTTGGTGCTGACTTCTTCGGCTCGTCGCATCCACTTGAGTGGTACGTTATGTGGTACCAGCCGTGGAGGGAGTTCAGTCGATGTCGATCACTGCCAGCGAGGCGCGCAAGGCTCTCTTCCCGTTGATCAAGAAGGTCAACGACGATCACGAGGCCATTGAGATCGTCTCCAAGCACGGGAACGCCGTACTCGTCTCGGCCGAGGACTACGCCGCCCTGCGTGAAGGCTCCTACCTGTTGCGCTCGCCGGTGAACGCCCGCCGCTTGCTCAAGGCGTACGAGAACGCCCTTGGTGGCATAGGGCTTTCCGAGCGGGAGCTCATCGACCCTGACGCGGCGGATGGCGAGAAGGGTGCCGCGTGAGGCTCGTCTTCGAGGAGACCGGCTGGGAGGACTACACCTCCTGGCTCAAGAACGACCGCAAGATGCTCGCCCGGATCAACAGGCTCATCGAGGACGTGTTGCGCGACCCGTTCACCGGCATCGGCAAGCCCGAGCCGCTGAAGTACCACTTGCCCGGGGCCTGGTCGCGGCGGATCGACGACGAGCACCGCCTCGTCTACTTGGTGACGGACCGGGAGATCATCGTTCTGGCCGCCCGTTACCACTACTGATGGCCGGCGAGTTCGTCCGACCCGGCCACCGCCGAGTGCCGAGCGGGCCGGACTCTCCGGAGTCCGGCCCGCTCGCGCTGTCGCCCGCTGCGCCCCGCCGCCCGGCTCGCTCGCCGGTGGCGGGGCGTTGTCGTCGGGGGTCAGGCGAGGGTGACGGTGAAGGCGGGGGCGGGGCCCCGGGTGATGGTGAGGGATTCGAGGGTGGGGGCGTGGGCGGTGGGGTGGTGGGCGGCGGCGCGGGGGCCGACGCCGATGACCGGGACGCCGGCGGCGTGGGCGGCGGCGATGCCGGCCTCGGAGTCCTCGAAGGCGAGGCAGTCGGCGGGGGCGAAGCCGAGGGCGGCGGCGCCCTTGAGGAAGCCCTCGGGGTCGGGCTTGCCGGCGCCGACGGATTCGGCGGTGACCAGGACCGGCGGCAGGGGGAGGCCGGCGGCGGCCATCCGGACCCGGGCGAGCGGTGCGTCGGCGGAGGTGACCAGGGCGTGCGGGAGGCCGGCCAGGGCGGCGAGGAAGGCGGGGGCGCCGGGGACCGGGACGACGCCGTCGGTGTCGGCCTTCTCGGTGGCGAGCATCTGCCGGTTCTCGGCGAGGTTGACCTCGGTCGGGCGGTCCGGGAGCAGGGCGGCCATGGTGGTGTGGCCCTGGCGGCCGTGGGCGACGCGCAGCACCTCGGCCGGGTCGAGGTCGTGCTCCTCGGCCCAGCGGCGCCAGCAGCGTTCGACCACGGCGTCGGAGTTGACCAGGGTGCCGTCCATGTCGAGCAGGAGGGCGCGGGGGGTGAAGGTCGTCGCGGGCATCGGGCGGCTCCAGGGGGCGCGGGGCGAGCGGGCGTGCCGCATGCAGTGAAGTGGATTGTTCAATAAGGATACAAAAGATGCCCCGCGCTTCGAGCGGTGTCACCCCAGCAGGTGCGCGTTGACCGCGCGGGCCTCCTCGGCCAGCTCGGGCAGTTCCACCAGTTCGATGCCGGCGGCCTCCAGCCGTGCGGCGCCGCTGGTCTCGGCGACGAAGGTGGACGGTTCGCGCCAGGCCACCACCACCCGGGGGACGCCGGCCGCGATCAGCAGTTCGGCGCACGGCACCGGACGGGAGGCGCGCTGCCCGCAGGGTTCCAGCGAGCTGTAGACCGTCGCGCCGCGCAGCCGCGGGTCGCCGGCCGGGAGCTTGCCGAGCGCCGCCTCCTCGGCGTGGTCGTGGCCGTCCGTCTCGCGGCTGTACCCCTCGGCCAGCACCGTGCCGTCGGCGGCGACGACCACGGCGCCGACCGAGAAGGCGGTCTCCGAGGGCGGGCAGCGGCGGGAGAGCTCGACGGCCCGGCGGAGGAGGGCCAGGTCGGCGGGGCGCGGGTCGGTCACGGGGCGGGCTCCTTCGGGGCGTACCTGAGCAGGACGACATCGCCCACCGTACGGGCCTCCAGCAGCCGCATCCGCCGGGCCGGGCCGCCGGGGAAGTCCGCCGGGCCGACGAACCGCGGCGCCCGCGCCTGTCCGACCAGCAGCGGGGCCACCACCAGTTGGAGCTCGTCCGCCAGGCCCTGGGCCAGGAACTGGGTGTGCACCCCGCTGCCGCCCTCGACCATCAGCCTCCGTACCCCGCGCGCGCCGAGGTCGTCCAGCACCGCGCCCAGCTCCACCGTCGGTCCCAGCGCCACCACCTCGGCCAGCCCGTCCAGTTCCGGGCGCAGCACGGCGGCCCCGCCGTCCGTGGTGTAGGCGAGCCGCTCGCCGCCGGTGTGCCAGAACCGCAGCGAGCGGTCCAGCCGGCCGCTCGCGCTGAGCGTTACCTTCAGCGGGTACTCCGGCCGGCCCGCCGCGCGCCGGGCGGCCCGCCGGGCCGGGTCGTTGACCAGCAGCCGGGGGTTGTCCGCGCGCAGGGTGTTGCCGCCGACCAGGATCGCGTCGCTCGCCGCCCGCTCGGCGTCCACCCGGTCGAAGTCGGCCGGGCCGGAGAGCAGCAGCCGCTCGGGGGAGGCGTCGTCGAGGTGCCCGTCGAGCGACATGGCGGCGCTCAGCAGGACGAAGGGGCGCGGCGCGGGCATGGCGGGGACCGTTCTGTGAGGCGGCTGCCCGTCCACGGTACGGCGCCGGCGGATGCGCAGTCCGCGCGAGGGCCGGTGTTCGCCGGACGGCCCGCTGCCGTCGGGGTGGCGTTCGCCGACGGGCCCCACCCTGGTCCGGACCTCGCACCGCCCCCACGTCGAAGGGCTGTCACCGTGTCCCGTCCCTCCCGCCGCCTGCTGCCGCTGGCCGTCGCCACCGCCGCCCTGCCGCTGCTGGCGCTGCCGGTCGGTCCCGCCGCCGCCGTGACCTACGGCACCCCGACGATCACGTTCTCCGCCGCCTACCTGTCCGGGGCCGTCGGGGCCACCGGCGACCCGACGGTCACCGTCACGGTGGCGCAGAGCGGCGCGGCGGCCTCCGACCTCGCCGTGGCCGCCACCGCCAGCACCCGCACCGCCGTGGCCCGGACCACCGACGTCACCGTCGCCGGCACCGGCTCCGCGCGCACCCTGGCGGTCGCCGCGCAGGGCGTCGGCTACACCGACCTCACCGTCAAGGTCACCGGGCTCGGCGGCCGGACGGCGTCGAAGACGCTGCACTACGCGGCCTCGCCGGCGGTGCAGTTCTCGGCGGACAGCCGCTACCTGACCGGCTCCAGCGACGCCTCGGCGGCGGTGGACGCGGGCAACGGGTACATCGTGGTGGCCGACGACGAGTCCAACGTGCTGCGGCTGTACGACCGCAACGCCTCCGGCGCGCCCGTCCGCACCTGGGACTTCTCCGCCGCGCTCGGCGTCTCCAAGGAGATCGACATCGAGGCCGCCACCCGGGTCGGCAATACGATCTACTGGACCGGCTCGCTGGGCAACAACAAGGACGGCGTGGTCAAGCCGGACCGGCAGACCGTGTTCGCCACCACCGTCACCGGCTCGGGCGCCACCACCCAGCTGTCGCTGTCCGGTTCGTACCGGGGGCTGCGTGACGACCTGATCGCCTGGGACCGCGCGCACGGCAATCGCTACGGCTTCGCGGCCGGCGCGGCGGACGGGCAGGCGCCCAAGCAGATCGACGGCTTCAACGTGGAGGGCCTGGAGTTCGCGCCGGGCAGCACCACCACCGCGTACGTGGGCTTCCGCGCGCCGCTCACGCCGGCGGTCACCGGCGGCCGGGCGCTGATCGTGCCGGTCACCAACTTCCCGTCGCTGCTCGGCGGTTCGCACGCCACCTTCGGCGAGCCGATCGAGCTGAACCTGGGCGGCCTCTCGGTGCGCGACCTGCGGCGCAACGCGCTCGGCCAGTACCTGATCGTGGCCGGCTCCTGGGCGGCGGACGACAACTCCGACCCGTACGCGCTCTACCGCTGGGACGGGCAGCCCGGTTCGCAGCCGGTGAAGGTGCTCGACCTGCCGACCTCCGACGCGGGCGGCTGGGAGGCCGTGGCGGACATCCCGGACCTCGCCGCCCCCGGCGCCCGGGTGCAGCTGATCACCGACGACGGCTCGGCCGTGCTCTACAACGACGGCGTCGCGGCGAAGGACCTCACCCAGCCGGAGTTCAAGAAGTCGCGGACCACCTGGTTCACCCTCAACTAGGCACTGCCGCAGGGCGGTCGGCCCCCGTCCGGACCTTCGTCGTCCGGGCGGGGGCCGCTGCGCTCCCGGCGGTGATGTGGTCGCTATGTGAGACGAATCTTCTTGAAATGCGGGACGGCTAGTAGCGTCGGAGGCGTCGAGGAACCGGCCGATCCCGAGGGGGACGTCACCATGACCGCAGCGAAGCCCGCCGTCTACACCCATGGCCACCAGGAATCCGTGCTGCGCTCGCACCGCTCCCGGACCGTCGAGAACTCCGCCGCGTACCTGCGCGACCGGCTGCGGCCCGGGCAGGCCGTGCTGGACATCGGCTGCGGGCCGGGCACGATCACCGCCGACCTGGCCGACCTGGTCGGGCCCACGGGCCGGGTGGTGGCCGCCGACGCCTCGGCGGAGGTGCTGGAGGAGGCCGCCGCGCACGTCGCCGGGCGCGGCCTGTCCAACGTCGCGTTCGAGGTCGCCGATGTGCACCGGCTGCCGTACGCGGACGGGGAGTTCGACGTGGTGCACGCCCACCAGGTGCTGCAGCACGTGGCCGACCCGGTCGGCGCGCTGCGCGAACTGCGCCGGGTCACCGCCGAGGGCGGCGTGGTGGCCGTCCGGGACGTCGACCACGCGACCATGGCCTGGTACCCCGAGGTGCCCGAACTGGACCGCTGGCTGGAGCTGTACCGGCGGATCGCCCGGTGCAACGGCGGCGAGCCGGACGCCGGGCGGCGGCTGCTGTCCTGGGCCCGGGCGGCCGGCTTCACCGACATCACCGCCACGTCGAGCACCTGGACGTACGCGACGCCCGATCAGCGCGCGTGGTGGGGCGGGCTGTGGGCGGACCGGATCACGGGCTCCGCCATCGCGCGGACGGCGGTGGCGCGGGGGGACGCCGACGAGGCCGAACTGGCCCGGATCGCGGCCGGCTGGCGGGAGTGGGCGGCGGCCGGGGACGGGTGGTTCGCGATGGTGCACGGGGAGGTGCTGGCGCGCCGCTGAACACGGGCGTGGCCGTGCGGTGAGGGGATGGTTCGTGCGGCGGGGAAAAGGTGCGCGGATGTTTCACAAGATCCGGTAGAGTCGCGCGCCTGTTCCCATGCCCGACGGCCCGCCGCGATCCGCCCGCGGGCTCCGCGGGTCGTCCTGCCGAGCTGTCGCCCGCCTCCCGCGGGCCGGGGGAGATCGTACGTGTCCAAGCCCGAGTCCGACGCCGCCGCCTCCGCGCCCGAGCCGGTCGAGCGGGTCGAGCTGACCAAGCCGGCGGCCGAATCCGAGGCCGTCGCGGAGGCCGCCCCTGCGGAGCCCACCGCGGAGCCCACCGCGCCGCCCGCCCCCGAGGCCGCGCCCCGGCCCGCTCCCGAGGCCACTCCTGAGGCCGCGTCGCCCGCGCCCGCCGACGCCGCCCCCGCGCCCGTGTCCGATCCCTGGGCGACACCCACCCCCGGCTCCGCCCAGGCCGCCGCGGCGGCCCCGCCCGCGGCCGACCCGTGGGCCGCCCCGTCCGAGCTGCCGGCGCCCGTCGACCCCGGCCGGCCGCGTGCCACCGGCTGGGCGGCCGTCGCCCCCGCCGCCCACTCCGGCTTCCAGCCCGGCTTCCCCTATCTCCCCGCCCCGACGGTCACCAACGGCTTCGCGGTCGCCGCGCTGGTCACCGGTCTGTTCTGCATGTGGCCACTGGCGCTGGCCTTCTCGATCGTCGCGCTGGTCCAGATCCCCAAGCGGAACGAGAAGGGCCGCGGCATGGCGGTCGCCGGTCTGGTCACCGGCGTCCTCGGGGCCGTCGTCACCCTGTTCGCGTTCATCGGCCTCCTCGCGGCCGGCCTGGACGAGGGGGAGCGGTACGCGGACTCCCCGCGCGGCCCCAAGGGGTCGGTGGCCGTCGAGGACCTGGTGACCGGCGACTGCTTCAACCGGCCGCCGTTCAGCTCCGGGCAGGACGCCGACGCCAAGGGCGTCTACTGGGTGGTCGTGGTGCCCTGCTCGGCGCCGCACCACGGCGAGGTCGCCGGCTTCACCAACGTCGCGGGCACGCCCGGCCGCTACCCCGGGCGGGACGAGGTCAGCAAGGAGGCCTCGCGGCTCTGCATCCCGGTGCACGACGACTACGCCCTCGACCCCTGGATCGTGCCCGACGGCGTGGTGGAGACCTACTACTTCCCGAGCCAGGCCGCCTGGGTGTCCGACGACCGCCGGGTGACCTGCACCTTCGAGGACGAGACGAGGGTGCACGTGGGCAGCGTCCGCACCGACCGGAGCAAGCTCACCAAGGCCCAGCGCACCTACCTGGACGCGGCGCAGGCCTACAACGGCGCGCTCGCCGCCATGCCGGAGGGCGACGTCGACGAGGAGCCCGAGAAGTACCGCAGCTGGGCGAAGACGATGGCCACCGCCTGCCGCAAGGAGGTCACGGACCTGTCGGCCGGCGGGACCGACTGGCCGGGCGGGGCCAAGGCCAAGCTGATCGAGCTGGGCGCGGTCCAGCTGGACGCCGCCAACGCCTGGGACGCCGCCGCCAGGTCCACGGACGCGCAGACGCTCGAGCACGAGGTGCAGAAGGCGCAGGCGCAGACGGTCAAGAGCCACCGGCTCGTGGTGGAGATCCGCGGCGAGCTGGGGCTGCCGACCGGCGAGCAGGCCTCCGACATCCGGGTCTGAGGAGCCCCCTAACCTGGGCGGCATGGACACCTACCGGGTGATGCGGCAGGACGACAACGGCAACCGCTTCCTGGTCGTCAGGGGGATCGACCAGGAGGCGGCCGAGCGGCTCGCGGCCGAGTTCGAGGCGCGCGGCCACAAGCAGCTGTACTGGGTGGAGGCCGAGCCCGCCGGCGCCTCCGGGGCCCGCGGCCCGCGCGACTGACGGGGAGCGCCCAGGGGGAGGCCCTAAGGTCGATGCCCATGGACAGGACCATCGACCCGTCGGCGTCCGCCGGCGGCGCAGCGGAGAACCGGATCGTCGTCGGCGGCGCGCTGATCCACCGGGGGCGGGTGCTCGCCGCCCGGCGGAGCGCGCCCGCGGAGGTGGCGGGGCGCTGGGAGTTCCCGGGCGGCAAGGCCGAGCCGGGCGAGACCGAGACCGAGGCGCTGGAGCGCGAGCTGATGGAGGAGCTGGGCGTCCGCGCCCGGGCGCTCACCCGGCTGCCCGGCGCGTGGCTGGTGCGCCCGGGCCTGGAGCTGCGGCTCTGGGCGGCCGAACTGCTCTCCGGGGAGCCGCGCCCCCTGCAGGACCATGACGAGCTGCGCTGGCTCGGCCCCGCCGAGCTGGCCGACGTCGAGTGGCTGGAGCACGACCGCGAGGTCCTCCCCGAGGTCGCCAGCCTGCTGACCGCCCCCTGACCTGCCGACACCCCTCCGGGGCGGGTGTCCAGGCCGGTGCGGCCCGGATGGTACCGGTCCGCACCGCCGAACCGCCGCCCCGCGCCCGCGAACGACGCGTGGGGGCGACGGATCGGGCAAATCGGAAAAGCCGACGCGACCGGCGGGATAGCCTTGGTTCTGCTGGGTATGTCACTTTTCGGCACTATTCGTCACCATCGGTGAGCCGTCCCAGCCGGCGCCGCCGATCCGAGCAGAGCCGGAGGCCCCGTCGGTGTCGAGCAGTGGGTACGGCGGCGGGGGAGCGCGACGGGCGGGCGCCGGCGGAGGCGCCGCCGCCCGCGCCCGGCTGCGTCGTGGCGCGGACCGCGCGATCGACGGCCGCGCCGGGGCGGCAGAGGCGGCCGGGGAGCGGCCGGCCGGGCGCCGCCGGGGCGAGGGCGGGGCCGAGGGGGCGGCGTCCGCCCAGCCGGTGCAGCCCGCCCCCTCGCTGACGGTGCCCGACGCGGCCCCGTCGGCCGGCATGCGCAGCCGCCCCGGTCGGGCGTTCCCGGGCGGCCCGCGCGCCGTCAGGTCGGTCCCCGCCGCCGGGAGCGGCGGCCGTGCGAGCGGCAGCCTCTTCGACGTGGTCAGGGTGGCCATCGCGATCCTGGACACCGCCGGCCGCGTGGTGCTCTGGAGCCCCGCCGCCGAGGACCTGCTCGGCTGGCCGAGCGAGCTGCTGGTCGGCCGCCGGATCGACGCGCTGGTCCCCGACGAGGAGCAGGTGGACAGGTTCCGGGGCGCGATCCAGGACACCCTGCGGCACGGCCGCTGGTCCGGCCCGGCCGAGCTGCGCGACCGGGAGGGCGCCCCGGTGCTGGTGGACGCCCGGATCTCGCTCCTGGTGGACGGCGACGGCACCCCGTTCCTGCAGGTCAACCTGGCCGCGGCGGCGGCCGTCCGGGCCGTGGAGCGGGACCTCGCGGTGCGCGACGCGCTGTTCGAGCAGTCCCCGCTGGGCATCGCGATCCTCGACACCGAGCTGCGCTACACGGCCGTCAACCGGACCCTCGCCGAGATGAACGGCGTCGCGGCGGAGGACCACGTCGGCCGCACCACCGGCGAGACCCTGCCGGAGCGGGCCGCCGACGAGATCACCTCGATCCAGCGCCAGGTGCTGGCCACCGGTGAGCCGGTCATCGACGTCACCCTGGCCTCGCCGATCACCGCCAGGTCCGGTTACCGCTCGGTCTCCTACAGCCGGATGACCGACCGCTCCGGCCGGGTCCTCGGCATCTCCGGCACCGTGATGGACGTCACCGAGCGTTACCGGGCGGTGGCCAAGGTCGAGCACGCCCGCCGCCGCCTCTCGCTGCTCAACGAGTTCGGCTCCCGGGTCGGTGACCTGCTGGACGCCTCGCGGATCGCGCAGGAGCTGGCCAGCGCGGTGGTGCCCAGGCTGACCGACCACGCCGCCGTCATCCTGCTGCAGGCCGTCGCGCACGGTGACGACCTGCCCCGGCACGGCCACGACCGCCGCACCTCGCTGCTCCAGCTCGGCACCGCCTCCGTCCAGGACGGCCCGGAGGTGGAGGTGATGCTGCGGCGCGGCGCCCGGATCACCTTCGCCGAGGACTCCGCCTGCGGCCGGGTGCTGCGCACCGGCGTGCCCGAGCTGCTCTCCGGCGCCGACCAGCTGAGCGACGTCACCTACGCCGGCGACCCGAAGATGCAGGCGGCGCACGACCTGGGCGTGCACTCGATGCTGGTGGTGCCGCTGCGGGCCCGGGGCATCGTGATCGGCCTGCTGCTGGTCAGCCGGGCCGGCTACCGCGAGGGCTTCGACCGGGACGACCTGGCGTTCACCGTCGAGCTGGCGGACCGGGCCGGCTCCTCGCTGGACAACGCCCGGCTGTACGCCCGCGAGCGCACCGCCGCGCTCACCCTCCAGCGCACCCTGCTGCCGCAGCAGGTGCCGCAGCCCACCGGCGTGGAGGTCGCCTACCGCTACGTGCCCGGCAGCAGCGGCACCGAGGTCGGCGGCGACTGGTTCGACGTCATCCCGCTGCCCGGCGACCGGACCGCGCTGGTGGTCGGCGACGTGATGGGCCACGGCCTGCGGGCCGCCGCGACGATGGGCCGGCTGCGGACCGCCGTCCGGGTGCTGGCCGCCCTGGACCTGCCGCCGGACGTGCTGCTGCGGCACGTCCACGAGCTGGCCGACGACCTCGCCCAAGGTCCGGACGAGGCGCTGCTCGCCACCTGCGTCTACGCGGTGTTCGACCCGGCCACCGCGACCCTGACCGCCGCCAAGGCCGGCCACATCCCGCCGGTGCTGGTGGTGCCGGGCGACGAGGCGGACGGGCCGACCCGCAACGGCGGCCCGCTGCCCGGCGGCGCCGGCCGGATCCTGGAGCTGCCCTCCGGCGCCCCGCTCGGGGTCGGCGGCGTGCCGTTCGAGTCCGTCGAGCTGAAGATCCCCGAGGGCAGCCTGCTGGCGCTGTGCACCGACGGCCTGGTGGAGTCCCGGGACAAGGACCTGGACGTCGGCCTGGATCGGCTGATCACGGTGCTCCAGCAGCCCTACGCGTCGATCCAGGCGGCGTGCGAGGCGGTGCTGGACACCATGGAGCAGGGCCGCGAGCCGGACGACGTGGCGCTGCTGCTGGCCCGGCTCGGCCACGGGCAGGCCGGCACCCCGACGGCCGGTTGGACGCTGCCCGCCGAGCCGACCGCGGTCTCCCGGGCCCGTCGGCTGGTCCGCGCGACGCTGGCCGAGTGGGGCGTCGAGGAGCTGACCGACACCGCGGAGCTGCTGGTCAGCGAGCTGGTCACGAACGCCGTCCGGTACGCGAGCGCGCCGATCGGGGTGCGGCTGACGCTCGGCGAGACGCTGCTGGTGGAGATCTCCGACCCGCTGCCGGACCCGCCGCGCGAGCGGCACGCCGCCGAGGCGGACGAGGGCGGCCGCGGGCTGGAACTGGTGGATCTGCTGGCCCTGCACTGGGGGGCCAGGGCGGAGGGGATGGGCAAGGTGGTCTGGTTCGAGCAGGCGCTGCCGGGTACCCCCGAGGCCGAGTTGTCCGGCGGTTGAGCGGCGGACGGGCCGTGCGGGAGAACGCCGCTGCATATGCCATCGGGAGCCCCCGGGGGAGCGCGCGCTCCGGCAGGGGGCGCGAGCGTGGCATTGTGGTTGCGCGGGCGGTAGGACAAAAACCTTCGCCCGATCTGATGTTGTGATGTTGAGGGCGTGTGAACGTACCCCTCGATGATGAATACTCGGTCTTCTCGACATCCGGACGGTCGCGGGTTTGGAGGGGTCGGTCCGTGAACAGCACCCCGGCGCGCAATGCGCCGAGCAGCAGCGGTCATGCCGCTGTACCCGGGCAGGCCGGCGCCCAACGCCGGCCCGCCCCTGCCCACCAGCTGCCCGTACCGGCCCGCGCCCCGCGGCCGACGGCCGAGGAGCAGCGGTGGGGTGCCGGGGATCCGGGCTCGTTCTACGACTACATCCGGGTCGCCACCTTCGCGATCGGCCCCGACGGCCGGATCAGCCAGTGGAGCGAGCGCGCGGCCGAGTTCTTCGGCGTCCCCGCCGCCGAGGCGGTCGGCGCCGACCCGGTGACCACCTTCGTCCCCCGCGAGCTCTGGCGGCGTGGTCGGGCCCGGCTGGAGCGCATCCTGGCGGGCGAGGAGTGGGTCGGCACCACCCCGTACCGGCACGCCGACGGCGGCGAGGGCCTCGCCGAGCTCTACCTCATGCCGGACAGCGCGCTGCCCACCGCCGGCGCCACCTGTCTCGCGGTCGACCTCGGCCGGCTCCGCCGGATCGAGACGGATCTGGCCGCGTCCGAGGCGGTTTTCGGCCAGACGCCGACCGGCTTCGTGCTCTTCGACGACCGGCTCCGGCTCCAGCGCGTCAACGACGCCTTCGCCTCCGGGATGGGCCTCGCCCCCACCGACCTGGAGGGCCTCACCCCGCACGACATCTTCCCCGGCTCCGAGGCCGACCGGCTCACCGCCGCCCTGCGCAAGGTCCTCGCCAGCGGCGAGCCCGTCTTCGACCTGCGCTTCCACGCCGCCGTCCCGACCCGCGAGGGCAACCGGCTCTGGGCCGTCTCGCTCTACCGCCTCAACGGTGCGGCCGGCCAGCCGATGGGCGTCGCCGGACAGGTCTCCGACGTCACCAGCCGGCACGTCGCCGAACGCGAGGCCGACGGCGTGCGCCGCAACCTCGCCCTGCTCAACGAGGCCAGCGCCCACATCGGCTCCACCCTCGACCTGGAGACCACCGCCAAGGAGCTGCTGGACGTCGTCGTCCCGCCGTTCTGCGACCTCGCCACCGTCGACCTCTACACCGCGCTGCTCTCCGGCGAGACCGTGCCCAGCGCCGGTCGGCTCGGCGACACCGTGCTCACCGACGGCAGCGGCGAACTGCGCCGGGTCGCCGTCTCCAGCGTGGTCGGCGGCGCCTCCTCCGTGCTCGGCTCGGTCACCGGCCTGCCCATCGCCGAGGCCGGCGGCACCCTCTGCTACCCGCGCCGCTCCCCGCACGCCCGGGCGCTGCGCACCGGCCGCAGCGTCGTCCCCGAGCCCGGGCCCGACCCGCTGCTGCGCTCCACCCTGATCGTCCCGCTGGTCGCCCGCGACCAGGTGCTCGGCCTGGTCCAGCTCTCCCGGGCGATCGGCAGCGAGCCCTTCGACGCCCGCGATGTCGCCATCGCCGAGGAGCTCGTCGCCCGCGCCGCCGTCTGCATCGACAACGCCCGGCTCTACCGCCGCGAGCACGAGCGCGCGCTGATCCTCCAGCGCAGCCTGCTGCCCCCGGGCAACCCGGTCGCCAGCGGCCTGGAGATCGCCTGCCGCTACCTGCCCAGCAACAACAACACCGAGGTCGGCGGCGACTGGTTCGACGTCATCCCGCTGCCCGGCAACCGCACCGCCCTGGTCATCGGCGACGTGATGGGCCGCGGTCTGCGCGCCGCCGTCGCCATGGGCCAGCTGCGCACCGCCGTCCGGACCCTGGCCATGCTCGACCTGGAACCCGGCGAGGTGCTCGCCGCGCTCGACGAGATCGCCCGCGGCCTCGGCGACGACACCGCGCCCACCGGCCGGTCCAACCCGTACGGGCGGCTCACCTCCAGCGCCGACGAGGAGGCCCGCGAGGTCTACCTGGCCACCTGCGTCTACGCCGTGTACGACGCGGTCACCCGGCGCTGCACCTTCGCCAACGCCGGCCACCTGCCGCCCGTCCTGCTCGGCCCCGGCGAGCCCGCCCGGATGCTGGACGTCCCGCCCGGCCTGCCGCTCGGCGTCGGCGGCGAGCCCTTCGAGGAGGTCGAGCTGACCCTCCCGGACGGCGCCGTGCTCGGCCTCTACACCGACGGCCTGGTCGAGAGCCGCAAGCACCAGCTGGACGAGGGACTGAAGGCCTTCCGCACCGCCCTCTCCGACGGCGGCAAGGGCCTGGAGGACCTCTGCGACCACGTGCTCGGCGAGCTCAACCCGCACCACGGCGAGGACGACATCGCCCTGCTGATGGCCAAGGTGCACGCCTTCCCGGCGGACGCCGTCGGCCAGTGGTTCCTGCCGCCCGAGCCCACCTCGGTGGCCAAGGCCCGCGAGTTCGCGTGCAGCTGGCTGCTCGCCCGGGGCCTGGACGAGCTGGTCGACACCACCGAGCTGCTGGTCAGCGAGCTGGTCACCAACGCGCTGCGGCACGGCCGGGGCGAGATCCGGCTGCGGCTGCTGCGCGACCGGACCATGGTGTGCGAGGTCTGGGACGACGGCTACGCCCAGCCCCGGCAGCGCCGCGCCCACGAGACCGACGAGGGCGGGCGCGGGCTCCAGCTGGTCAGCCTGCTCGCCGAACGCTGGGGCAGCCGGCGCACGCCCAAGGGCAAGATCGTCTGGTTCGAGCTGGGTCTCTAGCCGCCCGACCGGCGGGTACCGCCGATCGGGTGCTGTCCCCGCCGGCCCGCCGTGTCGGGGACGCCGGGCGCGCGGGGGCGGCGTTCCATGGCCGCCATGCGCGCCCGCCTCCCCGTCGCAGCCGCCGCGCTGCTGCTCGCCCTTGGTGCCACGGCCGGCTGCCTCGGCGGCCCCGACCCGGCCCGCACCGTCCGCACCCCCGACCCCGCGCCGCCCGCCCCGGCCGTCGTCACCGGGGACGTCCGCCCGGTCGACCGGGCCGCCGTCCGCGACGGCGGCACCCTGCGCTGGGCCGTGGACGCCGTCCCGGCCACCCTGAACGCCTACCAGGGCGCCGCCACCGCCGACTCCGCACTGCTCGCGCACGCCCTCTACCCGGCGCTGTTCCGGCCGGACGCGCACGGCGAGTGGACGCCGGACCCGGACTACCTGACCGCCGCCGAGTCCACCCCGCCCGGACGGCTGCCCCAGGTGGTCACCTACCACCTCAACCCGCACGCCGTCTGGAGCGACGGCACCCCGCTCTCCGCCGCCGACTTCATCGCCCAGCGGACCGCGCTCACCGGCCCCGCCGCCACCGCCGCCCGCCCCGCCGGGTACGCGGCCGTCGACGCCATCACCCAGGGCGCCGACCCGCACGAGGTCCGGGTCACCTTCCGACAGCCCTGCGCCGAGTGGCAGGCCCTGTTCGGCCCGCTCTACCCCGCCGCCGAGACCGCCGCCCCCGCCGCCTTCGAGCGCCCGCTGCCCGGCGGCACCGCCCACCCGACCGCCGGCCCGTTCCTGGTCGACGGCTACGACCCGGCGGGCGGCCGGGCCACCCTGGTCCGCAACCCGTTCTGGTGGGGCGAGCCGGCCAAGGCGGACCGGATCGAGTTCCTCGCCGTCCCGCCCGAGCACCGCGCCGAGGAACTGGCCGGGGGCCGGCTCGACCTCGCCCCGCTGACCGCGGCGGTCGAGCACGCCGGGCCCGACACCGCCGAGGCGCTGCGCCGGGCCGCCGCGTTGCCCGGCGTCACCCTGCACCGGGCCGCCGGGACCGGCCTCGCCCAGCTCACCCTGAACGCCGCCCGGGAACCGCTCACCGACCCGGTGCTGCGCCGCGGGCTGGCCCGCGGCGTCGACCGGCGGCACGCCGCCGACGCCGCGCTGACCCCGTTCGGACTGCCCGCCGCGCCGCTCGGCCACCACCTGCTGGCCGGCGACCAGCCCGGCTACCGGGACGACTCCGACGCACTGGGCGTCGCCGATCCCGGGCGGATGCTGGACATCGCCGGCTGGAAGCGCCCCGCGACCGGCGGCACCCGGGCCCGGGACGGCCGCGAACTGGCGCTCACCCTGCTGGTCCCGGCCGGCTCGGCGACCCTCCGGCGGGCGGCCGACGCGGTGGCGGCGGACCTCGGCGCGATCGGGGCGGCGGTCCAGGTCGTGGAGGCGCCGGCGGACGCCGTCCTGCGCGACCACCTGGCCACCGGCGACTACGACCTCGCCCTGTTCTCGTGGCCCGCCGGCCCCGCCCCGGCCGACGAGCAGCGGCCCGTCTACGCCAAGCCCCGCCCCGGCCCGGACGGCGCCCCGGAGGCCGGCCGCAACTACGCGCGGGCCGGGACGGACGAGATCGACCGCCTCTTCGGCCTCGCCGCCGCCGAACCCGACCCGGACGCCCGCCGCGCCCTGCTCCAGGAGACCGACGCGCGGATCTGGCAGCTGGGCCATTCCGTCCCGCTCTTCCAGCGCCCGGAGGCGGTGGCGGTCCGCGACGGCCTGGTCGGCGCCGGAATCCGGGGCCTGGCCCGCCCCCGTCTCCAGGACCTCGGCTGGGCGGCGGGCTAACGGACCTCGACGGGCCGCTCCAGCATCCGCTCCACGTCGGCGATCCGGGTGAGGCCGGGGCACTCCCGGCGGGCGCGGGCGAGAGCCTTCCTGGCCCGTTCGGGCTTCCCGGTCGCGATCAGGGCGGCGGCCAGCGTGCAGCCGGCGTGAGCCCGCCAGTGCGGGGAGAGCCGGGCGTCGACCGCGTGGCGGCGGGCGGCGCGGACGGCCGCCTCGGGATCGCCGTTGAAGCGCGCGAGATCGGCCGCCCCCTGAACGTAGCGGAGCTTGGCCCGCTCGTCGTGGCCGAACACCTCCAGGAGCGGGGCCAACAGCGCACCGGCCCTGGCCGGGGTCAGTTCCCCACTGTCGCTGCGGCACACGATCACCGCAGCGGCGACGGCGTGCGCCTGACGCGGGCCGCAGCCTCGCGCCAGGGCCAGCTCGATGATCCGGTCGGCCTCGTCGTGGCGGCCTTCGGCGAGCGCCACCCCGGCGGCCGTGAGGCGGGTGTGACCCGCCTGGGCCGGGGCGGGCCCGTCCAGCACGGCGCGTGCCTCGGGGATCCGGCCGCGCCACAGCAGCCGTTCGGCCGTGATGTCGCGGGTCGACCAGAGGTGGTGCTCCAGGGCCCGGGGGCGGAAGGGCAGGACGAGGACGGCCCAGATCGAGTTGATCGGAGACGGCGCCCCGAGGAGCAGGAGGAGAACGAGGGTGGAGAGCAGGCCGAGCCCGATGCCCCGGGCCGCCCCCGTGAAGGAGAGCGCGAACCAGGCTCCGAGACCGCCGTGCACGGCGAGCCAGCCGACCGAGCAGGCCCAGAGCCGCAGCCTCGGGGCCCGGACGGGCAGCAGGCCCCAGTGGAGGCGCAGGCCGCTGGTGGGCCGCAGCCCCAGGGTGACCGGGACCCCGGCGACCGTTCCCTGCCACAGCACCCGCCCCCACCCGTAGGAGACGCCGAGGAACCGTCCCCCGCCCAGCCGGTGGGTGAGGAGGAGCCAGAGGTCGGAGAGCGGCTCCTGGCCCAGCAGGGTGCCGACCAGGAAGCCGAGCGCGGTCCACGGCGGGAGGCCGTGGTCGACCTTGGCGAACAGAACCACGGTGCCGGCGCCGAGGACGATCGGAGGGAGGACGGAGCGGAGGTGGTGGATCACGGCCGAAGCCTGGCGGAGGTGGAACACCGGGTGAAAGGGGCGTGACCGAGCTGTGATCTTGACCGGGCCCGCGATGCCCGTTTCGGCCGAGCTCGGCGGTTCCCCGTACCATAGGAGGAAGCCGTGGCATGTTCTGCCCGGCGGGTGGACCGGTAGTAGCAGGCGGAACGGGTGGTGGCGGCCGACAGGGGTCGCAAGTGCGCGTCACGCAGCCGGGCGCTCTAACCCACGATTCCAGGAGAATCCGCTAGGCATGCCCACGCGCAACGACATCCGTAACGTCGCCATCGTCGCTCACGTCGACCACGGCAAGACCACCCTGGTCGACGCCATGCTCAAGCAGGCCGGTGCCTTCGCCGCTCACCAGCAGCTGGACGACCGGATGATGGACTCCAACGACCTGGAGCGCGAGAAGGGCATCACCATTCTCGCGAAGAACACCGCGGTCAAGTACCACCCCAAGGATGGTGGCGCGCCGATCACCATCAACATCATCGACACCCCGGGCCACGCCGACTTCGGTGGCGAGGTCGAGCGCGGTCTGTCGATGGTGGACGCGGTCGTCCTGCTGGTCGACGCCTCCGAGGGCCCGCTGCCGCAGACCCGCTTCGTGCTCCGCAAGGCGCTCACCGCGCGGCTGCCCGTCATCCTCTGCATCAACAAGACCGACCGTCCGGACGCCCGGATCGACGAGGTCATCAACGAGACCTACGACCTCTTCCTCGACCTGGACGCGGACGAGGACCAGATCGAGTTCCCGATCGTCTACGCCTGCGCGCGTGACGGCGTCGCCTCGCTGACCAAGCCGGACAACGGCACCGTTCCCGCGGACAGCGACAACCTGGAGCCGTTCTTCTCCACCATCCTGGAGCACGTCCCGGCCCCGACCTACGACGCCGAGGCCCCGCTGCAGGCCCACGTCACCAACCTGGACGCCGACAACTTCCTCGGCCGCATCGCGCTGCTCCGCGTCGAGCAGGGCGAGCTGCGCAAGGGCCAGACGGTGGCCTGGATCAAGCGCGACGGCACCATCTCGAACGTCCGCATCTCCGAGCTGCTGATGACCGAGGCGCTCACCCGCAAGCCGGCCGAGGTGGCGGGCCCGGGTGACATCTGTGCCGTCGCCGGCATCTCCGACATCATGATCGGCGAGACCCTGGCCGACCCGGAGAACCCGATCGCGCTGCCGCTGATCACGGTGGACGAGCCGGCCATCTCGATGACCATCGGCACCAACACCTCGCCGCTGGTCGGCCGGGGCGGCAGCGGCAAGGGCGCGGACGCCAAGTCCGCCGGCCGGGTCGACCGCAAGGTCACCGCCCGCCAGGTGAAGGACCGCCTGGACCGCGAGCTGATCGGTAACGTCTCGCTGCGCGTCCTGGACACCGAGCGCCCGGACGCCTGGGAGGTGCAGGGCCGCGGTGAGCTGGCGCTGGCCATCCTGATCGAGACCATGCGCCGCGAGGGCTTCGAGCTGACCGTCGGCAAGCCGCAGGTGGTCACCAAGGAGGTCAACGGCAAGACCCACGAGCCGGTCGAGCGCCTGACCGTCGACGTGCCCGAGGAGCACATGGGTGCCGTCACCCAGCTCATGGGCATCCGCAAGGGCCGGATGGACAACATGTCCAACCACGGCTCGGGCTGGGTCCGGATGGAGTTCGTCGTCCCGTCCCGCGGTCTGATCGGCTTCCGGACCGAGTTCCTCACCAACACCCGCGGCACCGGTATCGCGCACTCGATCCACGAGGGCCACGAGCCGTGGTTCGGCACGCTGACGACCCGCAACAACGGTTCGCTGGTCGCGGACCGGGCCGGCGTGGTCACCGCCTTCGCGATGACCAACCTGCAGGAGCGCGGCGTGCTCTTCTGCGACCCGGGCACCGAGGTGTACGAGGGCATGATCGTCGGCGAGAACTCGCGCGCCGACGACATGGACGTCAACATCACCAAGGAGAAGAAGCTCACCAACATGCGGTCGTCGAACGCCGACGTCGCCGAGTCGATCGTCCCGCCGCGCAAGCTCTCGCTGGAGCAGTCGCTGGAGTTCTGCCGCGAGGACGAGTGCATCGAGGTGACCCCGGAGACGGTTCGCATCCGTAAGGTCGTGCTGGACCAGAAGGACCGCGGCCGTACCGCCTCGCGCGCGAAGAAGGCGTGATCACGGCCTTCTGAGCCCTTCCGGCGGCGCTTTGGCCGGAAACGTTCGCCCCCCTTTCCGATGGGAAGGGGGGCGAACTTTTTCAACTACTCCACGCTGTCGACGCGCGTATAAACGGAATAGCGCTTACCACGCCGAGGTGTCCGCTGAGCGAACGTGACAGTCCGTCATTCATGACGACTGTCCGGTTGATGCCTGTCTGAGTATGTCTCTTATGTCCGATTTTCGAAACTTACCGACCGTTCATGTGACCTAATTGAGATCGGCAGTGGTCACTTTCGTGTCCGTGCGTGACACATAGTGGGTGCAGTCAGGCTCGGGTCAAGGGTTACGCGCAGGGGTGCGCGCCGAAACCACGAGCGCGGACGGCACGGCGGACCGGATCAACCGCCCGCGGTGCTCTCCTCGTTGGAAAGTCGAATTCAGGAGGCATCCCCCCATGCGTGGTGCAACCCAGACCAAGTGGATCGTCGCGGCGACCGCGATCGCCCTCGCGGCGACCGCCTGCAGCACCAGCTCGAAGAGCGACGACAAGGCCGCCTCCGGCGGCGGCTCGATCGCCGTTCAGCTCGGTGAGCCGCAGCACGGCCTGGTTCCGCAGAACACCGCGGAGTCCGAGGGTGCCGAGGTCCTGGGCCAGCTGTTCGCCGGCCTGGTCGAGTACGACCGGAAGACCAACGAGCCGAAGCTGCGCGTCGCCGAGTCGATCGAGTCCCCGGACAGCAAGGTCTGGACGATCAAGCTGAAGGA
Organism: Kitasatospora sp. NPDC058032; assembly: GCF_042885845.1. NCBI lineage: Bacteria > Bacillati > Actinomycetota > Actinomycetes > Kitasatosporales > Streptomycetaceae > Kitasatospora > Kitasatospora sp. NPDC058032. The sequence continues at coordinate 132,848 of NZ_JBHVRK010000005.1, forward strand.
CGGCTACACCTTCCACAACGGTGAGAAGGTCACCGCCCAGTCCTTCGTCGACGCCTGGAACTGGGGCGCCAACCAGGACAACGCGGCCGAGGGCCTGCCGTTCTTCGCCAAGATCGAGGGCTCCGAGGAGCTCTCGCCGGGCAAGGACAAGAAGCCGGCCACCGACAAGCTCAAGGGCCTGCAGGTCGTCGACGAGAAGACCTTCACCGTCACCCTGACCAACCCGTTCTCCCAGTTCAAGACCATGCTGGGGTACAACGCGTTCTACCCGCTGCCGAAGGCCTTCTTCCAGGACCCGAAGTCGTTCGGGGACGCCCCGATCGGCAACGGCCCGTTCCAGATGGACGGCAAGTGGGAGCACAACAAGCAGATCAAGGTCAAGCGCTACGACAACTTCCCGGCCTCTGACGGCAAGGCGAAGCTGCAGGGCGTCACCTTCAAGATCTACGACAACCTGGACACCGCGTACAACGACCTGCGCGCCGACAACATCCAGGCCACCGACAAGCTCCCGATCTCGGCCATGGGCACCGTCAAGGGCGAGTTCGGCGACCGCTACATCTACAAGCCGGAGTCCGGCGTCGGTTACATCGGCTTCCCGATCTCGACCAACCCGGCCACCTACGGCAAGCCGGAGATCCGCAAGGCGATCTCGATGGCGATCGACCGCGAGGCGATCACCAAGCAGATCTTCGCGGGCACCCGTGTCCCGGCCGACGACTTCATCAACCCGCTGATCCCGGGCTACCGCAAGGGCGCCATGGGCGACGCGGCGAAGTTCGACCCGGCCAAGGCCAAGCAGCTGTGGGACACCGCCGGCGGTGTCCCGAACAACACCATCGAGCTGGGCTACAACGCCGACGGCGGCCACAAGGAGTGGATCGAGGCCGTCGCCAACCAGCTGAAGAAGAACCTCGGCGTCGAGGTCACCACGAAGCCGTTCGAGAAGTTCGGCAAGATCCTGGACGCGCTCGGCGCCAAGCAGTACTCCGGTGCCTTCCGCATGGCGTGGTCGATGGACTACCCGTCGATCGAGAACTACGAGCGTCCGATCTTCTCCAAGGTCGCCATCGAGAACGGCTCGAACTACGGCGGTTACGTCAACGACAAGTTCGAGTCGCTGCTGGACCAGGCCGACCAGGCGAAGAGCCCGGAGGAGGGCCTGAAGCTGTACCAGCAGGCCGACGACGTCCTGATCGAGGACCTGCCGTACATCCCGGTCTACACCTACATGTCCTCCGCCGCGTACTCCAAGAAGATCAAGAACTTCGACACCGACGCCCAGGGTCGTATGAACCTGGCCGAGGTCGAGCTCGCCGGCTGATCTGAGACGCAGACGTTAGGGGGCGGGTGGAGACCGGACCACAGTCCGGCTCCCCCCGCCTCCCTTCCTTGTCCGAAAGTGTGGAGGTCTAATGGGCCGCTATGTGATCCGCCGACTGATACAGGCGATCCCTGTCCTTATCGGCGCGACGCTGCTGATCTACGCGTTGGTCCACTACCTGCCCGGTGACCCGGTGCAGGCGCTGGCCGGCGAGAAGCGAGCCGACCCGGTCGTCGCGGACATGATCCGCGAAAAGTACCACCTGAACGACCCGTTCCTCGTTCAGTACTGGAACTACATCACCGGCGTCTTCCAGGGCGACCTGGGAGAGAGCCTCACCGGCCGTTCGGTGAGTGAGATGATCGGGGACGCCTTCCCGTACACCGTCAACCTCGCCCTGGTGGCTTTTGTCATCGAGGCGGTCGTCGGTGTCGCGGCCGGTGTCATGGCGGCCCTGCGCAAGGGGAAGTTCCTGGACCAGCTGGTCCTCATCAGCACGCTGCTGGTCATCTCGATCCCGGTCTTCGTCACCGGCTTCGTGCTGCAGCTCGTGCTCGGCGTCAAGCTGAAGAACGACTACGGCATCGAGATCTTCTCGGTGTCCTTCAACGAGGAGGACGGGCTCCGGGCGTACCTGCTGCCGGCCTTCGTCCTCGCCTCGATGTCGCTGGCGTACGTCGCCCGTCTGACCCGCACCAGCCTGATGGAGACCATGCGCGCGGACTACGTCCGCACCGCGGTCGCCAAGGGCCTGAAGCGCCGTCGGGTGATCGGCCGTCACGCGCTGCGCAACGCGCTGATCCCGATCGTCACCTTCCTGGGCGCCGACCTCGGCGGTCTCATGGGTGGTGCGGTCATCACCGAGCGGATCTTCAACATCCACGGCATCGGCGGCCTGCTCGCCCAGTCCGTGTACCAGAAGCAGGGAACGATCATCGTCGGCGTGGTCACGCTGCTGGTGCTGATCTACCTGATCACCACCCTGCTCGTGGACCTGCTGTACGCCGTGCTCGACCCGAGGATCCGCTATGAGTGACACCATCACCAAGGGCCCCGAGGCCCCTTCCGGCGACAACGGCGAGAAGGGCGCGGCGAAGGCCCAGAAGCCCGAGCGCGTCGCGAGCCTCTGGTCGGACGCGCTGCGCGACCTGCGCCGCAACCCGGTCTTCATCATCGGCGCGGTGCTGGTGTTCTGCCTGCTGGTCATCTCCGCGGTGCCGCAGCTGTTCACCGACGGCAGCCCGTTCGCGGGCGGCGCCTGCGACCTGGACAACTCGCTGAAGCGTCCGAGCGCCGAGCACTGGTTCGGCTTCGACGTCCAGGGCTGCGACATCTACACCCGCACCATCTGGGGCGCCCGCAACTCGGTCACCGTCGGTGTGCTGACCACCCTGACGGTCACCGTGGTGGGCTCCCTGCTCGGCCTGCTGGCGGGCTGGAAGGGCGGGATCGTCGACTCGATCCTGTCCCGCTTCACCGAGATCTTCTTCTCGATCCCGCTGCTGCTCGGCGGCATGCTGATCATGTCGATGTGGGGCAGCGGCAACGCCATCTCGGTCTCGGTCGTCATGGCCGTGCTCGGCTGGCCGCAGATCTTCCGCATCATGCGCGCCTCGGTGCTGGCCAACAAGAACAACGACTACGTGATGGCGGCCCGCGCGCTGGGTGCCGGCTCCGGCCGGATCACCTTCCGGCACATCCTGCCGAACGCCGTCGCGCCGGTCATCGTCGTCGCCGCGATCTCCCTGGGCGTCTACATCGGCGCCGAGGCCGCGCTGTCCTACCTGGGCATCGGCGTCCAGCCCCCGCAGATCTCCTGGGGCCTGATGATCAGCGACGCTCAGCCCCGCTTCCTGAACGCCCCGCACGTCCTGCTCTTCCCGGCCGCCGTGCTGAGCATCACCGTGCTGGCGTTCATCATGCTCGGCGACGCGGTGCGCGACGCCCTCGACCCGAAGCTCCGCTGAGAGAAGAGGTGACGACCCGATGACCACCGTGATCGAGAAGAACCAGAAGAACCGCCTGGAGGTTGGCACCCCGCTGCTGGAGGTCAAGGACCTCCACGTGGAGTTCCACACCCGGGACGGCGTGGCCAAGGCCGTGAACGGCGTCAACTACTCCGTTTCCGCCGGTGAGACCCTGGCGGTGCTCGGCGAGTCCGGCTCCGGCAAGTCGGTGACCGCCCAGACCATCATGGGCATCCTCGACATGCCGCCCGGCAAGATCAGCCAGGGCCAGATCCTCTTCCGCGGGCAGGACATGCTCGCGATGAAGGAGGAGGAGCGCCGGCAGATCCGCGGCCAGAAGATCGCGATGATCTTCCAGGACGCGCTCTCCTCGCTGAACCCGGTGATGACCGTCGGCGCGCAGCTGGGCGAGATGTTCCGGGTGCACCGCGGCGCCTCCAAGAAGGAGGCCCGGGAGAAGGCCATCGAGCTGATGGAGCGGGTGCGCATCCCCGCGGCCAAGCAGCGCGTGGGCGACTACCCGCACCAGTTCTCCGGCGGCATGCGCCAGCGCATCATGATCGCCATGGCGCTCTCCATGGAGCCCGACCTGATCATCGCCGACGAGCCCACCACCGCCCTGGACGTCACCGTCCAGGCCCAGGTGATGGACCTGCTCGCGGAGCTGCAGGACGAGTACAACATGGGCCTGATCCTGATCACCCACGACCTCGGCGTGGTCGCCGACGTCGCGGACAAGATCGCTGTGATGTACGCCGGCCGGATCGTCGAGACCGCCCCGGTGCACGAGCTGTACGCGCGCCCGGCCCACCCGTACACCAAGGGCCTGCTCCGCTCCATCCCGCGCCTGGACCAGAAGGGCCAGGAGCTGTACGCGATCAAGGGCCTGCCCCCGAACCTGCTGAAGGTTCCGGCCGGCTGCGCGTTCAACCCTCGCTGTGACGTCGCCACCGACCTGTGCCGCACGGAGATCCCGAAGCTGCACCAGGTGACCGACAAGGACGGCAAGGAGCTCACCGGCCGCCGCAGCGCGTGCCACCTCTGGAAGGAGACCCTCCATGGCTGAGCCCATCCTGGAGGTCAAGGACCTGGTCAAGCACTACCCGCTGACCCAGGGCATCCTGTTCAAGAAGCAGGTCGGCGCCGTCAAGGCCGTCGACGGCGTCTCCTTCGAGCTGGCGAAGGGCGAGACGCTCGGCATCGTCGGCGAGTCCGGCTGTGGCAAGTCGACGCTGGCCAAGGTGCTGATGCACCTGGAGACGGCCACCTCCGGCCAGGTCCTGTTCAAGGGCGAGGACATCACCAAGCTGTCCGGCGCGGGCCTCAAGGCCGTCCGCCGGAACATCCAGATGGTGTTCCAGGACCCGTACACCTCGCTCAACCCGCGCATGACGGTCGGCGACATCATCGGCGAGCCCTTCGAGATCCACCCCGAGGTGGCTCCCAAGGGCGACCGCCGCAAGGCCGTCCAGGACCTGCTGGACGTCGTCGGCCTCAACCCGGAGTACATCAACCGGTACCCGCACCAGTTCTCCGGCGGTCAGCGCCAGCGCATCGGCATCGCCCGCGGCCTGGCGCTCAAGCCGGAGGTCATCATCTGCGACGAGCCGGTCTCGGCCCTGGACGTGTCCGTCCAGGCGCAGGTGATCAACCTGCTGGAGCAGCTGCAGAGCGACTTCGAGCTCTCCTACATGTTCATCGCCCACGACCTCTCCATCGTCCGGCACATCTCCGACCGCGTCGGCGTGATGTACCTCGGCAAGATGGTCGAGATCGGCACGGACGAGGAGATCTACGAGAACGCCACCCACCCGTACACCCAGGCGCTGCTCTCCGCGGTGCCGGTGCCGGACCCGGAGGCGCGCGCGAACCGCGACCGGATCATCCTGACCGGTGACATCCCCTCGCCGGCCAACCCGCCGTCCGGCTGCCGCTTCCGCACCCGCTGCTGGAAGGCGGAGGAGCGCTGCTCGACCGAGGTCCCGCTGCTGGCGGTGCCCGAGGTGCTGAGCGGCCCGGCCAAGCACCAGTCGGCGTGCCACTTCGCCGCCGTCCGGGAGACGGCCGCGGCCTGACGGCCCGCCCGTTCCCGCCCGGAGGGGCCCGTTGCCGTTCGCGGCGCGGGCCCCTTCGGCGTTCGCGCGCCGGGCCTGCCGGGGCGTCAACCGGTGCGGCGGCCCGTGCACCCTTCCGGGGGTACCGCACTCGCGCCGCCGGGCGGCCGAGCTTCTCATGGGGTGTGATGCGTCACACACCTTGAGGAGGGACCTCCATGCCCGTGGCCACCCGTGCTCGATGGGTCCTCGCCGCAGCGACGTCCGTGGCCCTGGTGGCCGGCGGATGCAGCAGCAGCGGCGGCGGGGGCGGCAGCAGCGGTTCGTCGGACAGCAGCAAGACCTTCAGCTACCAGAGCAGCGAGCCGCAGAACGCGCTGCAACCGGCCAACGCCAACGAGACCGGCGGCGGGCGCATCCTGCAGAACCTCTTCAAGGGCCTGGTCGACTACGACCCGGCGAACGCGAAGATCCGGATGCAGGTCGCGGACAAGATCGACACCAGCGACTCGCAGACCTTCGACGTCACGCTGAAGGACGGCTGGAAGTTCCACGACGGCACCCCGGTGCACGCCAAGAACTTCGTCGACGCCTGGAACTGGGCCGCGACCACCACCAACAACCAGATCAACAGCTCCTGGTTCTCCGACATCGAGGGCTACGCGGACGTCCACCCGGAGAGCGGCCAGCCGACCGCGGCCAAGATGTCCGGGCTGACCGTCACCGACGACCTGCACTTCACCGTCAAGCTGAGCCACAAGGTCTCGTACTTCGAGTACAAGCTCGGCTACATCGCCTTCTCCCCGCTGCCGGACGCCTTCTACAACGACCCCGCCGGGTACGGGCAGAAGCCGGTCGGCAACGGCGCCTACCAGTTCGTCAGCTGGGACCACAACCAGCAGGTGGTCACCAAGGCCTTCCCGGACTACCAGGGCGTGGACAAGCCGAAGAACGGCGGCATCGTCTTCAAGATGTACAGCACCTCCGAGGCCGCCTACGCCGACCTGCAGTCCAACAACCTGGACGTGATGGACCAGGTGCCGCCCTCCGCGCTGGCCACCTACAAGAGCGACCTCGGCGACCGGGCGATCGACGCCCCGCAGGGCGCCATCCAGAACATCGGCTTCACGCTCTACCAGGCCGACTGGGCCCCGCCGGAGAAGGCGAAGGTGCGCCAGGGCCTGTCGATGGCGATCGACCGCGACACCATCACCAAGACGGTGCTCCAGGGCTCGCGCAAGCCGGCTTCCGCCTGGGTCGCCGAGGGCGTCGAGGGCTACAAGGCCGGCCAGTGCGGTGACAACTGCACCTTCGACCCGGCCAAGGCCAAGCAGCTGATCGCCGAGGGCGGCGGCGTCCCCGGCAACAGGATGACCATCACCTACAACGCCGACGGCGGCCACAAGGAGTGGGTCGACGCGGTCTGCAACTCGATCCGGCAGAACACCGGGGTCGAGTGCACCGGGGACCCGAAGCCGGACTTCAAGACCGCCCGCGCGGCGATCACCGGCCACCAGATCAACGGCGCCTTCCGCACCGGCTGGGTCCAGGACTACCCGCTGAACGCCAACTTCCTCGCCGACGTGTACCGCACCGGCGCGGCGTCCAACGACTTCGGCTACAGCAACGCGCAGTTCGACCAGCTCGCCACCCAGGCCGACGAGGCCGCCAGCGTCTCCGACACGGTGACCGGCTACCAGCAGGCCGAGGCGGTGCTGGCGCAGGGCATGCCGGCCATCCCGCTCTGGTACTACCGCACCAACTCGGGCTACTCCACCAAGGTCCAGAACGTGACGTTCGACTCCTTCGGCAACCCGGCCTGGACGCAGGTCGAGGTCAAGGGCTGACCGGGCGCGGCCTGGGTTCCCCCGCGGGCCCCGCCCTTCCCGCACGGAGGGCGGGGCCCGGGCACTCGATCACTTCTCCGGGAAGGAGGCTCGGATGGGCAGTTACGTGCTGCGGCGGGTGCTGCAGATGATCCCGGTGTTCTTCGGCACCACGCTGCTGATCTTCCTGATGGTCTACACGCTGCCGGGGGACCCGGTCGCGGCACTGTTCGGGGAGAAGGCCGCGGACCCCGCCGTGGTCGCCAACCTCAAGCACAAGTACTACCTGGACCAGCCGATCTGGAAGCAGTACCTGCACTACATGGGGAACCTCTTCCAGGGCGACTTCGGCACCAGCTTCACCGGCCGCCCGGTCTCGGACATCATGGCGCAGGCCTTCCCGGTCACCATCCGGCTGGCCCTGCTGGCCTTCGCCTTCGAGATGATCTTCGGACTGCTGCTGGGCCTGGTCTCCGGACTCAAGCGCGGCAGCATCCAGGACACCGTGGTGCTGTTCCTCACCCTGCTGGTGATCTCCATCCCGGTGTTCGTCCTGGCGTACATCGCGCAGACCGTCTTCGCGACCAACCTGGGCTGGGTCACCCCGACCGTCCAGGACTCCAGGGACCTCTCGCAACTGATCCTGCCGGCGATCGTGCTGGGCTCGCTGTCGCTGGCGTACGTCGCCCGGCTCACCCGCACCTCGATCGGCGAGAACCTGCGGGCCGACTACATGCGCACCGCGGTGGCCAAGGGGCTGCCCCGGCGCACCATCATCAGCCGTCACCTGCTGCGCAACTCGCTGATCCCGGTGGTCACCTTCCTCGGCACCGACCTCGGCGCGCTGATGGGCGGCGCGATCGTCACCGAGGGCATCTTCAACGTGCAGGGTGTCGGCAACGTCCTCTACCGGGCGATCAACCAGAAGGAGGGGCCGACCGTGGTCGGCATCGTCACCGTGCTGGTGATCGTCTACCTGGTGGCCTCCCTCGTCGTCGACCTGCTCTACGCGGTCCTGGACCCGAGGATCCGCTATGCCTGACGTCCACGACGAGAACTCCTACGAGCCGCATCCCAAGCCGGGAGTGGACCACTTGGACTACGCCGGCGAGCAGGGCATGGCGGTCGAGCAGGAGACCCTGATCGAGCGCGACCCGGACAAGCGGGAGGCGGCCCGCAGCCTCTGGGGCGACGCCTGGCGCGACCTGCGGCGGCGGCCGATCTTCCTGATCTCGGCGGTGCTGATCGTGCTGCTGATCGTGATGGCGATCTTCCCCTGGGCGTTCACCGACGCCGATCCGCGCAAGGCCGACCTGGTCCACAACTACCTCAGACGGCCGGACTGGACGGACTTCTTCGGCGCGGGCTGGTTCGGCTACGACGGCCAGGGCCGCTCCATCTACGCCCGGGTCGTGTACGGCGCCCGGGCCTCGATCACCGTCGGCATCTTCGTGACCGCGACGGTGACCGTGCTCGGCGGGCTGACCGGCATGGTGGCCGGCTACTTCGGCGGCACGGTGGACGCGGTGCTCTCCCGGATCATCGACATCTTCTTCGGCATCCCGCTGCTGCTCGGTGCGCTGGTGCTGCTGAACGCCTTCTCCGTCCGCACGGTGTGGACGGTGGTCGTCGCGCTGGGCGTGCTCGGCTGGACGCAGATCGCCCGCGTCATGCGCGGCGCGGTGCTGACGGTCAAACAGTCCGACTTCGTGGTGGCCGGACGGGCGCTGGGGGCCGGGACCGGACGGCTGATGTTCCGGCACATCCTGCCGAACGCGGTCGCCCCGGTGATCGTGGTGGCGACCATCGCGCTGGGCGGCTACATCGCCACCGAGGCGACGCTGAGCTTCCTCGGCATCGGCCTGCAGGACCCGACCATCTCCTGGGGCATCGACATCTCCTCGGCCCAGAAGGTGATCCGGACCGCCCCGTTCGTCCTGTTCTTCCCGGCCGCGGCGCTCTCCGTCACCGTGCTGGCCTTCATCATGCTGGGCGACGCGGTGCGCGACGCCCTCGACCCGAAGCTGCGCTGAGCGAGGGGACGCATTCGTGACCACAGCAGTCGATACCGGGAGGACCCGGCGGGAAGAGCCCTACGAGGGCCCGCTGCTCGACGTCCGCGACCTGCACGTCGAGTTCGTCACCCGGGACGGGGTGGCGAAGGCGGTCAACGGGGTCAACTACAGCGTCCGGGCCGGGGAGACGCTGGCGGTGCTCGGCGAGTCCGGCTCCGGCAAGTCGGTGACCGCGCAGGCGATCATGGGCATCCTGGACATGCCGCCGGCCCGCATCCCGCGGGGCGAGATCCGCTTCCGGGGCCAGGACATGCTGAAGATGGACAAGGAGACGCGGCGCAAGGTCCGCGGGCAGAAGATCGCGATGATCTTCCAGGACGCGCTCTCCTCGCTCAACCCGGTGCTCACCGTGGGCTTCCAGCTGGGCGAGATGTTCCGCGCCCACCACGGCAGCTCGCGCAAGGAGGCCAAGGAGAAGGCCGTCGAGCTGATGGAGCGGGTGCGGATCCCGGCGGCCCGGCAGCGGGTCAACGACTATCCGCACCAGTTCTCCGGGGGCATGCGCCAGCGCATCATGATCGCCATGGCGCTGGCGCTGGAGCCGGACCTGATCATCGCGGACGAGCCCACCACCGCGCTGGACGTCACCGTGCAGGCCCAGGTGATGGATCTGCTCGCCGAACTCCAGGCCGAGTTCAACATGGGCCTGATCCTGATCACCCACGACCTGGGCGTGGTCGCCGATGTCGCCGACAAGATCGCGGTGATGTACGCGGGCCGGATCGTGGAGACCGCCCCGGTGCACGAGCTGTACGCGCGTCCGGCCCACCCGTACACCCGCGGGCTGCTGGACTCGATCCCGCGCCTGGACCAGAAGGGCCAGGAGCTGTACGCGATCAAGGGCCTGCCGCCCAACCTGCTGCGGATCCCGCCGGGCTGCGCGTTCAACCCGCGCTGCCCACGCGCCCAGGACATCTGCCGGCAGGAGGTGCCGGAGCTGTTCCCGGTCACCGAGGACGACGGCACCGAGCTGGCCGGGCGGGGCAGCGCCTGCTTCTTCTGGAAGGAGACCCTCCATGACCGTTGAGGGGCCCGGCGCGGTCGAGTCGCCGGTGGAGGCCGCCTTCGAGCAGGAGGTGGCGCGCGGCGAGCCGATCCTCGAAGTCCGCGACCTGGTCAAGCACTTCCCGCTGACCAGGGGCGTGCTGTTCAAGAAGCAGGTCGGCGCGGTGAAGGCGGTCGACGGGGTCTCCTTCGACCTCGTGCAGGGGGAGACACTGGGCATCGTCGGCGAGTCCGGCTGCGGCAAGTCGACGCTGGCCAAGGTGCTGATGAACCTGGAGCCGGCCACCGGCGGCTCGGTGCGCTACAAGGGCGAGGAGATCTCTCGGCTCACCGGGGCCGGGCTGAAGGCGGTGCGGCGCAACATCCAGATGGTGTTCCAGGACCCGTACACCTCGCTCAACCCGCGCATGACGGTCGGCGACATCATCGGCGAGCCCTTCGAGATCCACCCCGAGGTGGCTCCCAAGGGCGACCGCCGCAAGGCCGTCCAGGACCTGCTGGACGTCGTCGGCCTCAACCCGGAGTACATCAACCGCTATCCGCACCAGTTCTCGGGCGGTCAGCGCCAGCGCATCGGCATCGCCCGCGGCCTGGCGCTCAAGCCGGAGATCATCATCTGCGACGAGCCGGTCTCGGCCCTGGACGTCTCGGTCCAGGCGCAGGTGATCAACCTGCTGGAGCAGCTGCAGAACGAGTTCAACCTGTCGTACATGTTCATCGCGCACGACCTCTCGATCGTCCGGCACATCTCCGACCGGGTCGGGGTGATGTACCTCGGCAAGCTGGTCGAGATCGGCAGCGACCGGGAGATCTACGACCACGCCACCCACCCGTACACCCAGGCGCTGCTCTCCGCCGTCCCGGTGCCCGACCCGACGGCGCGGGAGAACCGGGACCGGATCGTGCTGACCGGCGACGTGCCCTCGCCGGCCAACCCGCCGTCGGGCTGCCGTTTCCGCACCCGCTGCTGGAAGGCGCAGGAGCGGTGCGCGGTGGAGGTCCCGCTGCTGGCGGTGCCGGACTGGCTGGGCGGGGCGGCCGCCCATGAGTCGGCCTGCCACTTCGCGGCCGAGCGCGACCTGGCCGAGCGCGACCTGGCCGAGGGCGATCGGACCGAGGGCGACCGGACCGAGGGCGGGCCGGAAAGCGGTTGACACCGGGGCCCGGCCCCGTCACGGAGCGCGTCCTCCCCCCGGAGGGCGCGCTCCCGCCTTTTCCGCCCGGCGACCTGCGGTAATTCCGGTGGGGGGTGCCGGCTGTCCTCGAAATAGATCATTACGCTTCGTAAAGATTCGAATACCGGTGCTATCGGTTCGTTATCCGGAAAGCGGAGCACTTGATTCCGGGCGCGATATGACGGAATTTGCCGAGTATTGTCACGGGTTGGTCCCGGCCTGTAATTGAAAAGAGATGTGACGGCGATTCCACCGAAGGGGTCGGTTGATCGATAGTTGCTCTGCGCGTATCAGTGGTCACCTCGCCGGCTGTGCGGATCGGCCCTGAGATGTCGACCCCCGCCGTGCCCGGCACACCGGGTGGCGGGGCGCCGTTCGTTCGTAAGCCCCCAAAACGAGGAGCAGTTGAATGAGGCTCACCAAGACCATGCGCTGGACCGCGCTGGCGGCGTGTACCGCGCTCGCGATCTCCGCCTGCAGTACGGGCAGCGACAAGAAGTCCACGGACGGGGCGAACGGGTCGGGCAAGACGGGTGGCTCGATCAGCATCCAGTCGGGTGAGCCGCAGCACGGGCTGGTCCCGCAGAACACCGCGGAGTCCGAGGGCGCCCAGGTCCTGAACGCGCTGTTCGCGGGCCTGGTGGAGTACGACCACCAAACCAACGAGCCGAAGCTGCGCGTCGCGGAGTCGATCGAGTCCCCGGACAGCAAGGTCTGGACGATCAAGCTGAAGGACGGCTACACCTTCCACAACGGTGAGAAGGTCACCGCCCAGTCCTTCGTGGACGCCTGGAACTGGGGCGCCAACCAGGACAACGCGGCCGAGGGCCTGCCGTTCTTCGCCAAGATCGAGGGCTCCGAGGAGCTCTCGCCGGGCAAGGACAAGAAGCCGGCCACCGACAAGCTCAAGGGCCTGAAGGTCGTCGACGAGAAGACCTTCACGGTCACCCTGAGCGCGCCGTTCTCGCAGTTCAAGATCATGCTGGGCTACACCGCCTTCTACCCGCTGCCGAAGGCCTTCTTCCAGGACCCGAAGGCCTTCGAGGACGCCCCGATCGGCAACGGCGCGTTCCAGATGGACGGCAAGTGGCAGCACAACCAGCAGATCAAGCTGAAGCGCTACGACAACTTCCCGGCGTCGGACGGAAAGGCCAAGCTGGATTCCGTCACCTTCAAGATTTACGACAAGCTGGAAACGGCCTACAACGACCTCCGGGCCGACAACATCCAGATCACCAACAAGCTCCCGATCTCGGCGATGGCGACCGTCGCCCAGGAATTCGGTGACCGCTACATCTACAAGCCGGAGTCGGGCGTCGGCTTCATCGGCTTCCCGATCGCGACCAACCCGGCCGCGTACGGCAAGCCGGAGATCCGCAAGGCGATCTCGATGGCGATCGACCGCGAGTCGATCACCAAGAACATCTTCTCGGGTACCCGCATCCCGGCCGACGACTTCATCAGCCCGATCATTCCGGGCTACCGCAAGGGCGCCATGGGCGACGCGGCGAAGTTCGACCCGGCCAAGGCCAAGGAGCTCTTCGTCACGGCCGGCGGTGTCCCGAACAACACCATCGAGCTGGGCTACAACGCCGACGGCGGCCACAAGGAGTGGATCGAGGCGGTCGGCAACCAGCTGAAGAAGAACCTCGGCGTCGAGGTGACCTTCAAGCCCTTCGAGAAGTTCGGCAAGATCCTCGACGAGCTGGGCGCCAAGCAGTACTCCGGGGCCTTCCGGATGGCCTGGCAGATGGACTACCCGTCGATCGAGAACTACCTGCGGCCGATCTTCTCCAAGGTCGCCATCGAGAACGGCTCGAACTACGGCGGCTACGTCAACGAGCAGTTCGAGGGCCTGCTGGCGCAGGCCGACCAGGCGAAGACCCAGGAGGAGGGTCTGAAGCTGTACCAGCAGGCCGACGACATCCTCATCAAGGACCTGCCGTACATCCCGGTCTACACCTACATGACCTCCGCGGCCTACACCAAGAAGGTCAAGAACGTGGTCGTGGACGCGCAGAACCGCATCGACCTGGCCAACGTCGAGCTGGCCTGACCGCCCCCCAGCCCGACCGGCGCGCCCTGACGGGCGGCACGGGTCACCCCCGTGCCGCCCGGCTCCGGCGTGCCCAGACCACGAGGAGACCGCATGGGCCGCTATGTGGTCCGCCGGATCATCCAGGCCATACCTGTGATCCTCGGCGCGACTTTCCTGATCTACGCACTGGTCTTCCTGCTGCCTGGCGACCCCATCACGGCACTGGCCGGTGAGAAGCGGCAGGACCCCGCCGTCGTCCAGGTCCTCCGGGACCGGTACCACCTGGACGACCCGTTCTTCATCCAGTACTGGGACTACCTGACCGGCCTGTTCAAGGGCGACTTCGGCGAGGACTACCGGGGCAACCAGGTCGTCGACGTGATGCAGCGGGCCTTCCCCTACACCATCAACCTGGCGCTCGTGGCGCTGGCCATCGAGATGGTGGTGGGTGTCACCGCGGGCGTCGTCGCGGCCCTGCGGCGCGGCAGGTTCATCGACAACGTGGTGCTGATCTCGACCCTGATGGTCATCTCGATCCCGGTCTTCGTGATCGGCTTCGTGCTCCAACTGCTCCTCGGGGTGAAGCTCAACACCGACTACGGCATCGACTTCTTCCCGGTCTCCTTCAACGAGGAGGCCGGTTTCCGGTCCTATCTGCTGCCCGGCTACGTGCTCGCCTCGACCTCCCTGGCGTACGTCGCCCGGCTCACCCGGACCAGCCTGATCGAGGTCATGCGGGCGGACTACGTCCGTACGGCGGTCGCCAAGGGCCTCAGCCCGCTGCGGGTGGTGGTGCGGCACGGTCTGCGCAACGCGCTGATCCCGATCGTCACCTTCCTGGGCATGGACCTCGGCGGCCTGATGGGCGGCGCGGTCATCACCGAGGGCATCTTCAACATCCCCGGGGTCGGACACCAGCTCTTCCAGTCCGTCTACCTGCGGGAACGCACCATCGTCGTGGGCATCGTGAGCGCCCTGGTGATGGTCTACCTGTTCGCCAACCTGGTGGTCGACCTGCTGTACGCCGTCCTGGACCCGAGGATCCGCTATGAGTGAGCCGACGAAGAGCGAGAACGCGAGCGGGGCGATCCCCGGGCAGCGCGGCAGCGGCAAGGGCGGCAAGGGCGGCAGGAACGGCAAGGGCGGCAAAGGCGGCGAGCGGGTCGCCAGCCTCTGGAGCGACGCCTGGGCGGACCTGCGCCGCAGCCCGCTGTTCCTGATCGGCGCGTTCCTGGTCGTCTTCATGGTGCTGCTCGCCGTCGTCCCGCAGCTGTTCACCGACGCCGACCCGCGCGCCGGCGGCTTCTGCAACCTGGCCGACTCGCTGAAGCGGCCCAGCGGCAGCCACTGGTTCGGCTTCGACGTCCAGGGCTGCGACATCTACACCCGGACCGTCTGGGGCGCCCGCAACTCGATCATCGTGGGCCTGGTGACCACCACCCTGGTGGTCCTGGTCGGCGGCACCATGGGCCTGTGGGCCGGCTGGATCGGCGGTTTCGGCGACAGCCTGCTCTCCCGGGTCACCGAGATCTTCTTCGCCATCCCGCTGCTGCTCGGCGGCATGCTGATCATGTCCACCTGGGGCAAGGGCAACGCCTGGACGGTCTCCGCGGTGATGGCCGTGCTCGGCTGGCCGCAGATCTACCGGCTGATGCGTTCGGCGGTGCTGGCCAACAAGCACAACGACTACGTGGTGGCGGCCCGCGCGCTGGGCGCCGGCACCGGGCGGATCGTCAGCCGGCACATCCTGCCGAACGCCGTCGCCCCGGTGATCGTGGTCTCCACCATCAACCTGGGCGTCTACATCGGCGCCGAGGCCGCGCTGTCCTACCTGGGCATCGGCATCCAGTCCCCGGCGATCTCCTGGGGCCTGATGATCAGTGACGCCCAGTCCCGCTTCCTGAACGCCCCGCACGTGCTGCTCTTCCCGGCCGTCGTGCTGAGCATCACCGTGCTGGCGTTCATCATGCTCGGCGACGCGGTGCGCGACGCCCTCGACCCGAAGCTGCGCTGAGGAGGGCCGCGGACCATGACTGACATGACCCAACCGGCGAAGGACGGCTCCGGTACGGGCCGGGACGCGGTGGAGGTGCTGGGGGCGCGCCGGGAGAGCCTGGTGCCCGGCACCCCGCTGCTGGAGGTCGACGACCTGCACATCGAGTTCCACACCCGGGACGGCGTCGCCAAGGCCGTCAACGGGGTGAGCTACTCGGTGTCGGCCGGGGAGACGCTGGCGGTGCTCGGCGAGTCCGGCTCCGGCAAGTCGGTGACCGCGCAGGCGATCATGGGCATCCTCGACATGCCCCCGGGGCGGATCACCGCGGGCTCGATCCGGTTCCGGGGCGAGGACCTGCTCACCATGAGCCCCAAGGCCCGGCGGGCGGTGCGCGGGCGGAAGATCGCGATGATCTTCCAGGACGCGCTCTCCTCGCTCAACCCGGTGCTCAGCGTCGGCTACCAGCTCGGCGAGATGTTCCGGGTGCACCAGGGCGCCGGCCGCAAGGAGGCCAAGGAGAAGGCCGTCGAGCTGATGGAGCGGGTGCGGATCCCGGCGGCCCGGCAGCGGGTCAACGACTATCCGCACCAGTTCTCCGGCGGCATGCGCCAGCGCATCATGATCGCGATGGCGCTGGCGCTGGAGCCGGACCTGATCATCGCGGACGAGCCCACCACCGCGCTGGATGTCACCGTGCAGGCCCAGGTGATGGATCTGCTCGCCGAACTCCAGGCCGAGTTCAACATGGGCCTGATCCTGATCACCCACGACCTGGGCGTGGTCGCGGACGTCGCGGACAAGATCGCGGTGATGTACGCGGGCCGGATCGTGGAGACCGCCCCGGTGCACGAGCTGTACGCACGCCCGGCCCACCCGTACACCCGGGGCCTGCTCAACTCGATCCCCCGGCTGGACCAGAAGGGCCAGAACCTCTACGCCATCCAGGGCCTGCCGCCGAGCCTGCTGCGGATCCCGGACGGCTGCGCGTTCAACCCGCGCTGCGACCGGGCCCAGGACGTCTGCCGCACCGAACTCCCGCGCCTGGTGGCGGTGCTGGACGCCCAGGGGGCCGACCTGCCGGGCCGGCGCAGCGCCTGCCACTTCTGGAAGGAGACCCTCCATGGCTGAGCCCATCCTGGAGGTCAGGGACCTGGTCAAGCACTATCCGCTCACCCAGGGGATCGTCTTCAAGCGGCAGGTCGGCGCCGTGCGGGCGGTGGACGGCGTCTCCTTCCGGCTGGCGAAGGGGGAGACGCTGGGCATCGTCGGCGAGTCCGGCTGTGGCAAGTCGACGCTGGCCAAGGTGCTGATGAACCTGGAGAAGGCCACCTCCGGCGAGGTGCGGTTCAAGGGCGAGGACATCACCCGGCTCTCCGGGGCCGGGCTGAAGGCCGTCCGCCGGAACATCCAGATGGTGTTCCAGGACCCGTACACCTCGCTCAACCCGCGGATGACGGTCGGCGACATCATCGGCGAGCCCTTCGAGATCCACCCCGAGGTGGCACCGAAGGGCGACCGCCGCAGGGCGGTCCAGGACCTGCTGGACGTCGTCGGCCTCAACCCGGAGTACATCAACCGCTATCCGCACCAGTTCTCGGGCGGTCAGCGCCAGCGCATCGGCATCGCCCGAGGCCTGGCGCTCAAGCCGGAGGTCATCATCTGCGACGAGCCGGTCTCGGCCCTGGACGTCTCGGTCCAGGCGCAGGTGATCAACCTGCTGGAGCAGCTGCAGAACGACTTCGAGCTCTCCTACATGTTCATCGCCCACGACCTCTCGATCGTCCGGCACATCTCCGACCGGGTCGGCGTGATGTACCTCGGCACGATGGTCGAGATCGGGACGGAGGAGCAGATCTACTCCCACCCGACCCATCCGTACACCCAGGCGCTGCTCTCCGCCGTCCCGGTGCCCGACCCGACCGGGCGCGAGCAGCGCGAACGGATCCTGCTCAGCGGCGACATCCCCTCGCCGGCCAACCCGCCGTCGGGCTGCCGCTTCCGCACCCGCTGCTGGAAGGCGGAGGAGCGCTGCGCGACCGAGGTCCCGCTGCTGGCCGTGCCGTCGGCGCTGAGCGGGCCGGCCGCGCACGAGTCGGCCTGCCACTTCGCGGAGGTGCGGGACGTGATCGGCGCGGGCTGAGCGCGCGGGCCGGTCCCGGCGGGGCCCCGGAGTCGTCACGGACTCCGGGGCCCCTGCCGTGCGCGGCGAAACGTCACTTCAGATAGCCGACGTTCTCCCAGACGATGTCGGACAGGCCCTGGGCACCGATGTTGGCGAGGTCGGCGCGGGCGCCGAAGAGCTGCGGGCGCTGGTAGAGCGGCAGCATCCCGGCCACCTTCCACAGCTCCCCGTCGGCCTGGTTGATGGCCTCGAAGGCGCCGGCCGCGTCGGTCGCCGCGGCCGCCCGGTCGAACGCGGCGTCCACCGCCGGGCTGCCGGCCTGGGAGTGGTTGGTGCCGCCGTTCGTGGCGAAGTTGGTCCGGTTGCCGCTGGCCGGGAACGGCGTGCCCAGCAGCGAGTAGGCGGCGATGTCGAAGTCCCGCCGGTTGACGTACTTGTCGAAGAACTCGTTGGGGCTGGCGGTGATGGTGGTGACCTTGACCCCGACGTCCTTGAGCATGCCGGTGGCGACGGCGGCCTCGTTCTGGGCCTGGGTGACGCCGGCCGGGATGACCATCCGCAGGTTGAGCTCCTTGCCGTCCTTGCGGCGGACGTCGCCGTCGAGCTTCCAGCCGGCCGCGTCGAGCTTGCGGACGGCCTCGGCCGGGTCGTAGCGGCTGAGGCCCAGGGAGTTGTCCCGGTAGGCGTTCTGGTTGGCCACCAGCAGGTGGTTGTTGAGGGTGACGGTGGGCCAGTCGAGCCCGGCCAGGTCGGAGCGGGTGATGGCGTCCCGGTTGATCGCCTGGAACAGCGCCTGGCGCACGGTCGGGTCGGTGAGCCCGGGGCTGCGGCTGTTCAGCGTGAACTGCCGGAAGTCGGGTCCGCCGGCCCGTCGGACGGCGGCGCCCGGGGTGCTGCGGATCAGCTGGTAGCCGGCCACGTCCGGACCGTTGTTGAACAGGTCCAGCTCGCCCTTGTTGAAGGCGGCGGCCATCGTATTGGGCACCATGGCGCGGAAGACGATCCGGTCCAGCAGCGGCTTCTCGCCCCACCAGGCCGGGTCGGCGACCAGGGTGACGGTCTGCGCGGTCCGGTCCATCTTCTCCACCTTGAACGGGCCGGCGGTGACCGGGATGGCGTCCAGGTAGGAGGTGTTGAACAGCTCGGGCGTGGCGACCCGGCTCGCCGGCAGCAGCGGGGCGTTGGCGGCGCCGTTGAACATCGACTGCCACTCGGAGTACGGCCGCTCGAAGGTCATCACGGCCTGGTAGTCGTCCTTGCCGCGCTCGACCGCCGAGACCTGCTCGAAGCCGGTGCTGCTGGCCGCCCGGTACGCCGGGTCCTTGCCGTTCAGCGCCCGCCAGTTGGCCTCGATGTCGCGCCAGGTGATCGGTGTGCCGTCGGACCAGCGGGCCTTGGGGTTCAGCGTCCAGACCACGACCTGCCGGCCGTCCCGCTGTTCGGCGTGCGCGTCCTGCAGGTAGGCGGGGTTGGGGGTCTGGGTGCCGGCCGCGTCGGAGCGGAAGAAGGTCGGCAGCAGCGGCTTGCTGACGGCGATAGTGGAGGACTCGCCGCCGTCGGTCTGGATCGGCGACCACTGGCTGGAGTACTGCGGGATCGCCACCCGCAGGGTGCCGCCCTGGCGCAGCTCGGCGCGGTCGTGCGGATTGATGTCGACGGCGGTGAGCTTGGGGCTCTCGACCGCGCTCGGGAGGGCGCGGGCGCCGCCGTCGGAGCCGCTGACGGGGGCGCAGGAACAGAGCGACAGCGACAGCGAGACGGCGGTGAGGCCGACGAGCAGGGCCGTGCGGCGGTACAGGGGGCGGCCCATGGTGGTTCTCCCGGGGCGGATGCGGCGGATGACAGGCGACACATCTTGCTGACCCGGGAGCGGCGTTGTCGAGGGGCGGGCCCGGATCCGGGCCCGCCCCCCGATAACGGTTCGGTCAGACCGGGAACTTGAAGGTGCGGTCCCGGTCGCCGGTCTTGTCGAGCAGCGCGGTGATCTGGTCCGCGACGTCCTGGGTGGTGACCGTGACCAGCTGGCCGTTCTTCTTGGTCTTCACCTTGTCGAAGCCGGCGGCCGCCAGCTGGCGGCCGAGCGCGTCGAGGTCCCACTTGGGCACGAACTTGCCGTTGGCGTCAGGGACGAGGGTGAGCGCCGCGGCCGCGGTCTTCGGCCCGAAGTCGAACTTCTTGGTGCCCGCCATGATGTGGATCTGGCCGTTCACCGCGGACTTGCCGAGGGTGTCCGCCGCGCCCTGGAGGGCCTGCGCGGAGGTCTTCGGCTGGGCGGCGGTCACCGCCAGCGCGACGGGCTGCTCGGACTTGCCCGCGGCGCGGTCGCGGTAGGCCGCGTCGACCAGGTCGACGGCGGCGGTGGAGTCCACCGCCTGCCCGGCCTTGCCGGGGACGACGACGGCCTCGCCGGTCTCGGAGAACTTGACGTAGCCCTCCTGCAGGCCCTGGCCGCTGCCGCCGGCCAGCGCCTCCAGCGCGGACTTGAGCTTGGCCCGGTCGACCTTGACCTCCGGCGGCACCGCCTTCTCGTCGCCCTTGAGCGACTTGAGGACGTCCATCGGGTTGTAGGAGTGCTGGGCGAGCTTGTCCACGGTGGCGGTGGTGTCGAAGGCGAGCCCGGCGGCGGTCGGGTCGAGGTCCACGGTCTGCTCGCCGACCTTCAGCTTGACCGGCTGCTGGCCGGCCTTGCCGATGCTCTCGTCGAGCTGGTGGATGGCCTGGTCGCGGCTGCTGCCGCCGATGTCCGTGCCGAGCACCACGGTGCCCTTGGGGACGTCGGACTGGTTCAGCATCAGCCCGGTGCCGTAGGCGGCGGCGCCGAGGAAGCCCACCCCGGCGACGGCGTAGGTGGCGAGCTTGACCAGCTTCTTGGCGGCGCTCGGCCTGGGCTTGGGGGCCGGTGCGGGCTTGGCGGCGGCGGGCGCCGGCTTCGGGCCGGACGGGCCGTCCGCCGCGGGGGCGGTGGCGGCGGCCGGGGCGGCGGGCACGCTCGCGGGGTCGAAGGGGGCGGCGGCGGGCTCGCCCTGGCGGCCGGGGGCGCCGGGGAACAGGCCGCCGGGGGCCGGGGCGCCGTTCGGGCCGCCGGCGGCCGGGCGCTGGGCGGCGAACGGGTCGGCACCGGCCGGGGCGCCCGGGAAGAGACCGGGCTGTGCGGCGGCGTCCGGGGCGGCGGGGCCGTTGGGCGCGCCGGGTATGGGCGCGGCCTGGGCGTCGTCGCGGATCGGGGCGAAGCCGTCGACCGAGGTGTCCTCCGGGCTCGGCGCGCCGGGCCCGCCGGGGGCCGGGGGCTGCTGGACGGCGAACGGGTCGGCGGGCGCGAAGGGGGCGGCCGGGGCCGGCGGGGCGAACTGCTCGGTGGGGGAGTCGGCGTAGACGCCGGCCTCGTCGGCGGGCAGCTCGGGCGCGGCGCCGTACGGGGAGGCGGGCGCGCCGGTCGGCTGCGGGGCGGGCGGCTGGACCTGCGGGGGCACCCGGTGGCCGTTGGCGACGGCCGCACCGGGGGCGGCCGCGGCGGGGCGTCCGGTCCGCGGGTTCTCCGGCTGCGGGCGGGGAGCACCGTTGGCCCGGGCGGCGCCGCGCTGCGGGCCGGCGGGGGCCGGGGCGGCCGGACCGCTGCCGGGGGCCGGGGCGGCGGCCGGCGCCGGGGCGGTGCCCTCGGTGGCCGGGCCCTTCTTCTGGCGCGGGCGGAACCACGCGCCGGTCGACTCGGCCTCGGAGGTGGCCGGCGGGATCTGCCACTCCGGCGGCAGGTGCGGCGGGGCGCCGCGGGTGCCGCCGTCCATCACGCCGAGCACCGGGGAGGCGGGCGCGGCGGAGCGGTGCCGGGGGCCGGCCGGCTCGGCGGCGGGCGCCGGGGTGTCCTCGCCGCCGCCGTCCTCGTTCTTGACGGTGCTGCGGACCACCACCGGCGGGATCGGGCGCGAGCCGGGGATGTTGATCCGGACCCGGGTGGTGAGGGTGGTCTCGGTCTTCGGGCCCTCGTCCTCGCCCTCCGGAGCCGAGCCCTTGGCGGCGCCGGCGCCGCCCGTGCGGTCGCCGCCGGGGAAGCCCGGTGTGCCGTAGGGCGGGGTGCCCGACGGGTAGGCGTCCGGGCCCGTGCGCCGAGGCGTCGGGTGGGCGTTGTCAGATTCGCGGCTGCTCAATGCTGCTCTGCTCCGGGTTCGCGGGCCGGCCGTGCGGCGCGACCGCGGTTCGTCTGCGCCGGGCCTGGCGGGCGGCGTCGGGTACGGCGTTCTGCGGCACCACCATACTGGGAAGAACCGACCCGTGAACCGGTTCGGAGAGATCCCGATACGTCCGGTTCCTCCGGTATGAGAGTACGACCGGGCGGTGCTGACTGCTCGTCGTACCGGCCACCGTACGCGGTTGGCCGCCTGGGTCAGCGCGGTGGGCCCATCACGCCGGGGAACCAGCCGGCGCGGGTGGGCAGGGTGGTGCAGATCACGCACAGGATCGAGCCGGCGAACAGCCAGCCGAGCGAGGTGGCGTTGGTCCAGAGCACGTTGTCCCCCTCGGGTCGGGGGACCATCACCATCAGCAGCGCCAGGAACCAGCCGGCCGCCGGGACGCCCGCGCCGAGCCGGGTGCCGGTCACCCGCAGGCCGCCGTAGAAGGTCGCGGCGGTGGCGGCGAGTGCCAGCAGGACCCCCACCGGAGGCCACAGGGCCTGGATGAACGCTCCGCACACCGACACCGCGAAGCCCAGCGGGAAGAGCAGGACGTAGGCCGTGACCCGTGCGGCGCGCGGGGGCTGGGGCTCCTTCAGCCGCTCGTCCCGGGTGCCGAGGACGGCCGCGGGGATCGAGCGGCGCGCGGGCCGCTCGGGGGCGGGCGAGGTCATCGGGCACGCTCCTCGGAGGTCGCGTCGGGGCCGGTGGCCGCGTCCGGGCCGACGTCCAGGCCGGCGAACAGGTCGTCCTCCGGCAGCCGCGGCCCGGCCTGGCCGTGCACCAGCTGGTAGTACTCGGTGACGAGCAGCGGCTGGCCCAGGTGGTTGGAGAGCGCGAAGAACGCGCCGGTGGGGTCCACGGTGATCTGGGTGGCGTGCGCGGCCATCGCGGCGGCCTTGCGGCCGGCGTACGCGGCGCCGTCCAGCGCGGTGGTGACCAGCTCGTCGTCCACCACGCCGGGGACGTCGGCCGGCTCGGCCACGCCCGGGAACGGTGCCTTCTCGGCGGTCTCGGCGAGGGCCCGCTCGAGGACCGACCGGGGCACCCGGTTCCAGTACACCTTGGCGATCCGCCAGGCCGGACCCAGCTCGGGCCGGTACGCCGGGTCGGCGGCCAGCTCGTGGGCGCGCATCGCGACCCGGTGCGCCTGGATGTGGTCGGGGTGTCCGTAGCCGCCGTGCTCGTCGTAGGCGACCAGCACCTGCGGGCGCACCTCGCGGACCACGGCCACCAGCCGGCCGGCCGCCTCGTCGACGTCGGCCCGCCAGAAGCAGCCGGGCACGTCGTTGTCGGGCACGCCCATCATCCCCGAGTCGCGGTAGCGACCCGGACCGCCGAGGAAGCGGACGTCGCCGACCCCGAGCGCGGCCATCGCCTCCGTCAGCTCGCCGATCCGGTGGGCGCCGAGCCGGTCCTCCCGATCCGCCGTCAGATGGGCCAGCTCCGGCGGGATCACCTCGCCGCCCTCGCCGAGGGTGCAGGTCACCAGGGTCACGTGGGCGCCCTCGGCGGCGTACCGGGCCATCGTGGCGCCGTTGTTGATCGACTCGTCGTCGGGGTGCGCGTGCACCAGGAGCAGGCGGCGGCCGGTAGTGGCGGTCATGGGAGGAAGCCTAACGACCGGCGCGCCGCCCGGTGACCGCGCGCGGCCCGTCAGAGCCGCAGGCCGTTGATCATTCCGGCGAGGTTGCTGGTGACCTGGCTGATCGAGGGGGCGATGGAACTGGACGCCAGGTAGAAGCCGAGCAGCGCGCAGACGATCGCGTGCGCGAGCTTCAGACCGGAGCGGCGGATCAGCACCACCACGATGACCAGCATCAGCATGGCGGCGGAGATGGACAGGGCCATGGCGGCTCACACTCCTCGGGGCCTGGCGAGCACTCGTGCACCAGTCATACCCGAAGAGTGAGGTCCCCATGACGCTGGGTGAGTCCGCATGCCCCGGGGCACGGTGGCACTCGTGGGGCGCATGGGCCGGTCGGAGGGGGTACGGGGCCCGTCCGGGCGTACTTGCGGCCGATGCTCCGAACGAGTGATCACCATCGGCCCACCCCGGGTCGTAGGGTCTGGTGCCATGACCTCCCACACCCCTGCGGACACCTTTCCGCGGCAGTACGCGCGCACCCTGCGCTACACCGTCGGCGCCCCCCGGTCCTTCTCCGTCGCACCCGACGGCTCCCGGGTCGTCTTCCTGCGTTCGTCCTCGGGCAGCGACCGCGCCAACCTGCTCTGGACCCTCGACACCGCCACCGGCGAGGAGCGGATCGCCGCCGACCCGGTCGTGCTGCTCGGCGGCGGCGAGGAGGACCTCTCCCCGGCCGAGAAGGCCCGCCGCGAGCGCAGCCGCGAGGGCTCGGCCGGCATCGTCGGCTACGCCCTGGACGGCGCCGGCCGGCTCGCCGCCTTCGCCCTGTCCGGCCGGCTGTTCGTCGCCGACCTGGTCGCCGGCACCACTACCGAACTGCCCGCCGAGGGCCCGCTGCTCGACCCGCGCCCCTCCCCGGACGGCACCCACGTCGCGTACGCCACCACCTCCGGCGAGCTGCGGCTCACCCGGGTCGACGGCACCGGCGACCGCGCTCTCGCCCAGCCGGACGGGCCGAACGTGACGTGGGGCCAGGCCGAGTTCATCGCCCAGGAGGAGATGGGCCGCGACCGCGGCCACTGGTGGTCCCCGGACGGCGAGCGGCTGCTCGTCGAGCGGGCCGACGACACCCCGGTCCACCGCTGGTGGATCGCCGACCCGGCCAACCCGGACCGCGAGCCCGCCGAGGTCGCCTACCCGGCCGCCGGCACCGCCGACGCCGAGGTCGGCCTCTGGCTGTTCGGCCTGGACGGCACCCGCACCGAGGTCGTCTGGGACCGCGAGGCCTTCCCCTACCTGGCCCGGGCGCACTGGTCGAAGGGCGGCGTGCCGCTGCTGCTCGTCCAGTCCCGCGACCAGCGCGTCCAGCGGACCCTCGGCCTGGACGTCGCCACCGGCGCCACCGAGGTGCTGCACGAGGAGCGCGACGACGTCTGGCTGGAGCTGTTCCAGGGCGTCCCGGCCTGGACCCCGGACGGCAAGCTGGTGCGGATCTCCGACGAGTCCGGCGCGCGGTCGCTGGTGATCGGCGACCACACCGCCACCGGGCCCGACCTGCACCTGCGCTCGGTGCTCGCGGTCACCGCCGAGGAGGTCTTCTTCACCGCCTCCGGCGGCGCCGCCGAGACCGATCCCGAGCCCGGCTGGGTCGCCGTCGGCCGGATCAGCCACGACGGCAAGCGGCTCTCCTGGGAGTCCGCCAACGGCCGCCCGTTCACCTCCGTCACCACCGCCGTGCACGCGGCCGGCGTCACCGTGCGGGCCACCGCCGAACCCGACCTGCCCGGCACC
Source organism: Kitasatospora sp. NPDC058032 (assembly GCF_042885845.1). Taxonomy (NCBI): domain Bacteria; kingdom Bacillati; phylum Actinomycetota; class Actinomycetes; order Kitasatosporales; family Streptomycetaceae; genus Kitasatospora; species Kitasatospora sp. NPDC058032. The sequence goes on from NZ_JBHVRK010000005.1 coordinate 157,975, forward strand.
CTGGTGCAGGTCGCCCGGGACCTGCCGGAGGGTGTCGTGGTGGACGACGTCGCCGTCATCGCCTCGCACGCCGAGACCCCGGTGATCACCGCCCGCCCGGTGTTCCGCTTCGCCGGCGAGCGGCGCATCCCCGCCGCGGTCTTCCTGCCCACCGGCTACGACCGCGAGCGGGACGGCCTGCTGCCGGTGCTGATGGACCCCTACGGCGGCCCGCACGGCCAGCGCGTCGTCCAGGCCCACAACCCGCACCTCAACTCGCAGTGGTTCGCCGACCAGGGCTTCGCGGTCGTCGTCGCCGACGGCCGCGGCACCCCCGGGCGCGGGCCGGCCTGGGAGAAGTCGATCCACCACGACTTCGCCGGGGCCACGCTGGACGACCAGGCCGACGCGCTGCGGGCGCTCGCCGAGGAGTTCCCGCTCGACCTCGGCCGGGTCGCCATCCGCGGCTGGTCGTACGGCGGCTACCTCGCCGCGCTCGCCGTGCTGCGCCGCCCCGACGTCTTCCACGCGGCGGTCGCGGGCGCGCCGGTCACCGACTGGCGGCTGTACGACACCCACTACACCGAGCGCTACCTGGGCCACCCGGCCGAGCACCCCGAGGTGTACGACGCCAACGCGCTGACCGGCTACGCGGCCGGCCTCGAGCGCCCGCTGATGATCATCCACGGGCTCGCCGACGACAACGTGGTGGCCGCGCACACCCTGCGGCTGTCCTCGGCGCTGCTCGCCGCCGGGCGCCCGCACACCGTGCTGCCGCTCTCCGGCGTCACCCACATGACGCCGCAGGAGGAGGTCGCGGAGAACCTGCTGCTGCTCCAGGTCGACTTCGTGAAGAAGTCGCTCGGGATCTGACAGCGGTCCGTGCGGGGGGGCCAAGAAACCGAAACCCCCACCCCCCCCCCCCCCCCCCGCCGCCCCCCCCCCCCCCCCCCGGGGCCCCGAGGGGGGAGCCACCCCCCCCCACGGCGGGCACCGGGCCAGGGTTGGG